>JAKALE010000023.1 GCA_021813305.1 bacterium | reverse complement strand
CTTGACGGAAGCATTGCCTCCTGCCCCGAAATACTTAAACAATATAAATAATTTGAATCTTGATTAAACGCTTCAGCTAAAGAATAAAATCAATCAACCTGTCTGGGGCTCGACCGGACTGCATAAAACAAATCTCTATTAATATCATATTCTCGATATGAAAATTTTGGAAAAACTCATTGTCGCCGCGGCATTGGTCGTGCTTGCGGTTTGGGCATGGAATTATGTGAGCTCCCGGTATTCCCTGGTGCCCATCGCGCAGCCCGTCATGTCACCGACGCAACAGCCTTCCGTCCCGCCCGTTCAAACGCAAACTCCCCATCCAGTGATCTCGACTAAAACATACACAAACTCGAAATTAAGCTTCAGCATCACGTATCCTGCTGATATGGCAAGCTCGTCAATAAACTATGCCGGTTACCTGCCGCTCACACAGAGCCCTCTTGCCTCATTTGTCCTACCGAGCTCGACATACGAAGGCACGAATCTCAAAGAAGCCGGCGTGTACGTCGGAGCTTCATATCAGCCAAAAGCGATCACGTCGTGCGGCTCTGCGCTTCAGGGTGAAACCGCGCTGGGTACTCAAACCATCAACGGCGCAGTTTTCAATGTGTTCTCCTCCAATGATGCCGGGGCAGGGAACTTCTATGAATCGAAAATATATCGCCGCCTTGAAAACGGTTGGTGCGTGGAGGTAGTTGAGCTCCTCCACTCGACAAACATCGGCAATTACACCCCGGGTACGGTTACGCAGTTCGACAAGAACCATTTCCAGGGCCTGCTCGATGCCATCGTGCAGACCTACCGCTCCATTCCCACGGGTGTCTAGTGTTTCTGGATCGCCGAAAGGGAATGAAAACAGCCCGGAACCGTTCATGTTCCGGGCTGTCCGCTTTTGAGGTATAATAAACCATTATGCAGGCGCCCATCCAAAGCATTCTCACCCTTGCCTCCGAACTTGCCGTGACCGCGGCGGTCATGACGGTTATTTGGCGCGCATGGCGGCACGGCTATTTCATGCGGTGGCTTGCCGGGGCAGCGATCGCATACGAAATCGTGTTCAATGTTTCCTATATGCTTTCTCGGGAGACCACGGAAAGTCGTTCGGCAATATACAACCCGTACACCACGGGGCTCGCAATATTCCACGGCACGTTTTCGCTTCTCATGTTCGTCGCGCTTATCGCGTTTTTCCTAGTTGCCGCCGCAAGATACAAACGCGGAGAGAATTATTTCGCGTCCCACAAAAACCTGACCGTGGCGTTCATCATCTTTTGGTCCATGTCCATAGCGTCTGGCATCGCGCTTTTCGCATCGCTCTACGGTCTCTGACCCCTTCATGAAAAACACTGTCTATACGCCGCAATGGAACCGCTTTTCAACAAAAACAGAACCGCATTGGTCGTGATCGACCTGCAAAAGGGAATCGTCGGCAGAAAAACATTTCCGCATAATTCGGCCGAGGTCGTCGCCCATGCCGCACAACTCGCGGATGCGTTCAGGAAGAACAACATGCCTGTGTTTTTGGTGCGCGTCACGCCGTCTCCTGACTTCAAGGACGGATTGAAGCCAGTCACGGACAATCCAGCGCAATCAGGCACTATGAGCCCAGATTGGGCGGACATTGTGCCCGAACTCGGCCCCCGACAAGGTGATTTCATCATCACGAAGCGTCAGTGGGGCGCGTTCTACGGCACCGAACTCGACCTTCAACTGCGCCGCCGCGGCATCGAAACCATTGTGCTGTGCGGCATTTCGACCAACATCGGCGTGGAAAGCACTGCCAGGTTCGCGTATGAATACGGGTATCAACAGGTTTTCGTCGAGGATTGCATGGCTTCGGGGGTTTCCAAGGAAGAACATGACAGCACGGTCAACTACATTTTTCCGCGCATCGGCAGGGTGAGAAAAACTCAAGATATTCTGAATGAACTGAATCAATAGGGAGAAAACCTCTTCGTGTTAAACAGCATCTTTCAAACCGAATACCAGAAGCTGAACAAAAGCCAGAAACAGGCTGTTGATCAGATTTACGGTCCGTTGTTGGTCGTGGCGGGCCCAGGCTCGGGCAAAACCCAGATTTTGAGCTTGCGCGCTGCAAACATTCTGCAAAAAACCGACGCCTTGCCATCCAATATTCTGTGTTTGACATTCACGGATTCCGCGGCGATCAATATGCGCAAGCGCCTGGCTGGCATCATCGGCCAGGATGCGTTCCGCGTCGCGATCCACACATTCCATAATTTCGGACTGGACATCATCAATCGCCACAGCGAATATTTTTTCAACGCGTCGCAGCTCAAGCCCGCGGACGCGGTCATGCAATTCGAGCTTCTGACCGGCATTTTCAAAAAACTCTCCTACGACGATCCGCTCAATAAGATCGGATTCGACGGTTCGTTCAGCCATCTTAAGGCAACGCAAAAGGCGATTGAAACCTTGAAAAAGGCAGGCCTGGTGCCGGAAGAGTTCATCGCTATCATCAGGCACAACCAGGAGACATATGAGGCATTGCAGCCGCTCTTTGATTCGGTATTCAACCAGACGATCACGAAAAAAACCTTGGCCGCATGCGTGAAACTCCAGCGGTCTTTGGAGTCATACAAGCCGAAAACAAAACTCCCTTCAAGCCAATTCAAGCCCGTTACAGAATTCATCAAAGAAAGTTTTTCAGAAGCAGTCGCAAAAGCCGGGCTTGAAGATACAAAGCCGATTACGGTTTGGAAAAATGCATGGCTTGCCAAGGACGAGCAAAAACAGATCAGATTCAAGGACTGGATGAATTCCGGCAGGCTTATCTCGCTTGCAAATGTCTACGCGCAATACCGCGCGGCATTGCAGGAAAACGGCTATCTTGATTTCGATGACATGCTTATTGAAACGATTCAGGCTATCGAACAGAACAAAACTTTGCGCTACGAACTCCAGGAACAATATCAGTTCATCATGGTGGACGAGTTCCAGGACACCAATGACGCGCAAATGCGCCTATTGGATCTGATCGCCCGCTCGGATATTTCTCCCAACGAACCGAATCTCATGGCAGTCGGGGACGACGACCAGGCGATTTACAAATTCCAAGGAGCCCAGCTTTCCAACATCCTCGATTTCAAACAGCGCTATGACGCAAAAGTCGTTGTGCTGCTTGAAAACTACCGTTCCACGGACACGATTCTCGAACTCGCCAAGAGCATTATCCGTCAAGGCGAGGATCGCTTGGAAACGCGGATCAAGGATTTGGACAAAAATCTCCAGGCTGTAAATCCGAAAAAACTCCAGGGCGAAATCTTGTTCCGCATGTTTCCCACGGACGCGCACGAATACGCATGGATCGCGCGCAGGATCCAGGAATTGGTCAGGACGGGCGAGGCACCAAACGAAATCGCGGTCATTGCGCGCGAACACAAGATTTTGCAGGCCGTTGCGCAAAACCTGGCGCAGCGCGGGATTCCCATTGTGTATGAGCGCCAGCGTAATGTCTTGCTCGAACCCCATATCGTGCAGCTCATCACGATCGCAAAGTTCTTGGATTCCCTTGCTTCGGATAAGCGCGAGGAGGCCGACGAATTGCTGCCGGAAATCTTAAGCTATCCGTTCTGGGGATTGGAGCGCATTGCCGTGTGGCAGATCGCGCGCATGGCGCGCATATCGTGGCTTGAAACCATGCTCGGATCGGAACATGAGCGCGTACGCGACATCGCGCATTTTCTTATCGAACTCGGGGTGCAGGCAAAATCAGAACCGCTTGAACGCGTGCTCGATGCGCTTATCGGAACCACGACCCTGACTGTCGAGGAAGAGGATGACAACGCTTCGGAACCGGAACAAAAACGCCTCACAAAGTTCGAAAGCCCGTTCAGAAAATATTATTTCGGACAGGAGAAATTCAAAGCAAATCCGCAGGAATACATTTTGTTTTTGTCCGCGTTGCGCGTGTTTTACGGCTCTGTGCGCGAATACAAGCAAGGCGAGGTACTCAAGCTCCATGACCTGGTTGAGTTCGTTGCGACGCGACAGGCCCAAAACATCCCCTTGCCGGACCAGACACCGTTTATCGATTCGAAAAACGCAGTCACGCTGCTCACGGCGCACAAGGCAAAAGGCCAGGAATTCGATTCCGTGTTCATCGCGTCTTGTCAGGACAGCATCTGGGCAGGAAGAAAATTCGCCAGCGCGCTTGCGTTCCCGAAGAATCTTCCCATTGCGCCTGCGGGAGATGAGCACGACGACCAGTTGCGCCTGTTCTACGTCGCCCTGACCCGCGCGCGCAAAAATCTGTTCTTGTCTTCCTATGAAACCAATGAAAAAGGCGATGAATCTTTGCCGCTCGGTTTCGTAAACGAACAATTCGCATCAGGAAAAACCGAACGCGACCGGTTCACAGACGAGGAAATCGTGCAGGCAATCGCTTCTCCGATCCTTGTGCGCCACGGCCCGCCCTACAAAGGAAACGAACAGGCGCTGCTCGGGCAATACCTCAAGGAGTACCGCTTGAGCCCGACCCATTTGAACAATTTTCTCGATCTGTCGTCCGGCGGACCGCAAAATTTCGTGGAACAAAACCTGTTGCGCTTTCCCCAGGCGAAAAGCGCGTCCGGCGCATTCGGCACTGCAGTGCACAAAGCCATTGAAAATATCAGCACGTATCTGAAAACGCAGAAGGTTTTGCCCGAAACAGACAAAGTGCTTGAATGGTTCGAAGCGTCCTTGACCGAACAACGCCTGGACGAAGAAGAACACAAGCAGTTTTTGGCAAAAGGCAGGCGGTATCTTGCACGGTATTTCGAACGCGCGCACTCGTCGTTCAAACCTGATGATATGGCCGAAGTGAATTTCCGCAACCGCGGCGCGATTCTTGGTAATGCGTTGCTGAACGGCAAGATAGACCGTATCGCCAAGGCCGGGGACAACGAATATGCGCTGTTCGATCTCAAAACCGGCAAGCCCTTGCCCGACTGGCAAGGCCATGACGCGTACGAAAAAGTGAAAGCATGGAAATACAAAAACCAGCTCGGGTTCTACAATATTCTCATGGCGACTGCGCCAGAATTTTCCAAAGCAAAAGTCGTGTCCAGCGCGCTTGAGTTCATCGAGGCGGGCGAACATGACGCGCCCGAACTCGCGTTCGACATGGATCAACAATTCATAAAACGCCTTGGCGCGCTTGCACAAATCGTATACAGAAAAATCATGACACTCGACTTTCCCGATACATCAAAGTACGAGCAGAATATCAATGGCACGCTCGCATTCGAGGAAGACCTGTTAAAACAAGAAAGCAAACTCTCATGACTCTTAAAAGAACGCCGCCAATCGAAGCCCTTCAAATGGAACGGATTCATGAACATGCCTTATCATGGGTTTCTCATTTTTGCGAGCAAATCGAGCTTCGTATCGTGGATCACAAAGCCGGCATCACCGCGGAAGAAATCGGATTTTTGCAGCAAACATTGGATGACTATCAAAAATTGCTCGATGTGCAAAGAGGAAAGATTAAACTTTCGGAAAAGCGGCTTACCGAAATCCATGAACGGATTCCCGAGTCGGAAACCCTAACAGAGGAAACGTGTTCAGGAACCGTGCGCCTGCTCCAGGCATTGGTTTCCTTAGCCATCTATATGGCAAAAATTGACGAACTCGATAAGGCCGGCAAGCCTTTGCAGGGAAAGGAAAACATCAAGCTTGGGGCCGTGGCCAACATCAAGTTTCTTAATTTTTTCCTCGCCATGCAGAAGGAATACGATTTGAATATCCAAGAACTAACCGAACTCTATACGCAGGTATTCTACCAATCTTCGATTGCCCACGAATTGCAACTCATCGATTTCCAGAATTTCCCCCCTGGCATTCTTGCCGCGGTGCGGGCATATTGGTACCTTAAGCAAGGTTCCTATCAAGATGCGGATTTCCATGTTCCCACGCCCGAAGAGGATATGTATCACGGCGTCGACCTGGTCTGCGAAAAAAAGGATGAGCAGGACAATATCACCGAGCAAAGTTTGTTCCAGGTCAAAGGCAGGAATAAGGGCGGAGAAGCAACGGTTTTCGACGTATCAGACGGACAACAACTTGCCGAACTGAAAAAGACGCTGGAAAAGCAAAAATTACCGGATTGGGATCTTGAACACCACCTGAGTGTTTTGCAAAAACTCATCGAATATCGCGATGAGCTGCAAAAAGGGAAGGATTACCCAATCAAGGCGTATTGGGTCGAAGTATTAATGGAATATTGACATGGACAATCCCAATCCTCCCAGGCGAAGCCAAATTGAT
>JAKALE010000022.1 GCA_021813305.1 bacterium | reverse complement strand
AATCTTGTCGCCATGTTGCTCATACCAAAAAAGCTCGGCATACCGGGCTTTCTGTGCTGCGAAAAAATCCGAAAGTGGCTGCGGGATATCCATGCCTATTCTTTATACAACACATTCATAGGTTCGGTAAACCTGATGTAAAAACCGAAACAATCCCTGATGCGAAAATCCCGTTTTTTCACAATGTCATACGATTGAGCAGTAAGTGGCTGAATAATAAAATGCTTGCCAAGCGCATGCACAACTTTTTTATAAAACGCAATGATATTTTGTACGGGAATCGCAATTTCCATAGCATAACCTTTCGGTGAGCTAGACGAAAATTTTTTGAAATACGGGTGCCGATACACATTTTTATTTCCGCAATAAAAACAAATTACGCTCGCACCTTGCCTCATCACCAAGTATCCGTTCGTTCCCACAGGCTTGCGTTCCCAAACTGTTTTGAATCCAAGTTTGCGATAAAACGCTTTTGCTTTCGCAAAATCAGGAACATGCAATTCCAAAACAATATCAGTCAACGTGCGGGAACGCCACGAGCTCATTAGAATATATCTTCCACCCCCACTTCCACGGGCGGAATCAAGGATTCGTCCGTGGGCAAGACGAACGAAAACACCGATCCGCGTTGTTTGACCGAGGTCGCCCAGATGTCGCCGCCGTGGCGCTTGATGATGTTCTTGGCGATATACAGTCCCAATCCTGATCCTGCGGTTTCTTTCTTGAGCGTTTCTTCCGTTCGATAGAATTTTATGAACAAACGGGACAAATCCTCGTCGTCCATGCCCGCGCCGGTATCCTCGACCGACACTTGCACGAACGGTTTGTCCTGCATAAGCTCGATGCGCACGCGCACTTCGCCGTTTGGCACGTTGTATTTGATCGCGTTGTCGATCAGATTCTGGAGCACCAGCTTGATTTTTGACGCATCCATCATGATCTGCGGCGCCTGTGCCTGGGGCGGGAAGAACAAAAGTTTCACGTTATGCTGCAAGGCGCTTTGCGCGAATGTCTGCATGGTGTCCTGCACCAAGGTAACCAAATCGGCTTTTTCCATCCTGTATCCGAACTTGCCTTCTTCCAGTTTTGACACATCCAGCAAGTCGTCAACCGTCTTGACCAGGCGCTCCGTCACGTCCAACGTTTGCTGCGCAATCTGCTTTTGCTGGTCATTGACCGGGCCTGCGCTCTGCTCCAGCAACGTTTCCACCCCCCACTTGATGCCGGCCAGCGGCGTACGCAATTGATGCGCGGCAACGGTGATGAATTCCGATTTGGAACGCAACAGTTCCACTTCGCGCGATCGGTCGCGGATGATCTTCATGAATCCGATCACGTTTTTCGCGCCGTCAAACACCTGGGCCGTGGTCACTTCCACATACATTTCCTTGGGATCGGTAAACGATATGTCCACCACCTGCGGATACGTACCCACGCTTTTTTTGACCACGGTCGGCGCAAGCGAAGGGAAAATGACCTGCGTGAAGATACGGAACCTGCCCGACGACGCCCATTCCGGCGTGACGATTTTGCCAACCACTTCGGCCTGCCTGATGCCGCACAGGCTTTCGGCAATGCCGTTCATTGCCGTGATGGTGAAATTCTGATCGTACGTGATGATGCCCTCGGAAAGGCTGTTAATAAGATCCGCGCTCTGGTTTTTTTCAAGCTGCAGCGCGAAATTGGTCTGAGCAAGGCGCCAGGAATGGATCAAGAGCCAGACCAGAAACGCGAGCGAAACCAACGCGAAGAACAGCGCAACCGCAAACGGGAGGCGCCAAAACCATGCGATGCTTTCCACGACAAGCAGCGCGAAAAATACTTTGACGGGCGTCATTTCCTTGAGCTTGAAATACGCGTTGAAATTATTCATACATTTCCGGTTGATCTTATATCACGTTCTCAATGGCACTATTCCCGCCAGGCATAATGTTTTTTGTCATATCATCCAATCTGTCGCCGACCCTTGAGCCAGCAATGGCCTCGTCCGGAACGCCGAAAGCGACCAGAAGCGCCCCTAATGCAACGACGTGCCTCGGATAATTAGCCAAATCCATATCCAACAACGCATGTACTGCCCCATCACTCAATGCGGCATTTCCAGCGCGCGACGCATCCGGTTTCAATCCGAACAATTCATAAAACTCCGCGAGGATTTCCGAACCCTTCGGATGTACCGGAGGCTTCAATTCTTGCAATTCGCCGATAACAGCGCCGGGCAACGCCGCCACCTGTTCGGCAATCCATGCGTCCGCGGCAGACGTTTTGTTCTCTGGCAGCTTCAACGCAGTTCCTTTCAAGACCATATTCGTGATATTGATTCCTGTTACGCCAATTATCCCACAAAAGAAGAAAAACTATAACAGCGTCTGCTGGCTCGCTTCTTGTGCGCGCTTGAGTAAAGACTTGAATCCGCGCTCAGTCAAAAATTCTTCGGCTTCGCCGGTCACCCGCGGCCTCATTTTAAGCGAATCGTCGTCGATTTTGAGATCCAGATCCGTTTTGATGACGGCCAGTTTTTTCGACAAAATCGCCTGTTCCTTGCCTGCCGAAAGTTTTTCAAGCGTCGGTTTAGAAACGCTTTGCGCGGCTCCTCGTTCAATCGCTTCGTACAGGCGTTCGACGCTGCCGAACTCATTGACCAGCCTCTTCGCGCTCACTGGACCGATGCCGCGCACGCCGGGAAAGTTATCCGACGCGTCCCCCGCCAAAGCTTTGTAGTCGGGAATCTGCCTTGGCGTAAGCCCCATTTTCTCTTTCACCATGGCTTCGTCATACGCTTCGATATTCGTGATGCCCGTATGCATCAGGTACACCTGCGTATGCGCATCAACCAATTGCAGCGAATCGCGGTCGCCGGTCACAATACGGATATCGGCCTGCGCGGCGTATCGGTTCCTGAAATACATCACGAGCGTGCCCAGCACATCGTCCCCTTCGAACCCCGGAGCCGCGAACACCGGGATGCGCATGGCGCGCAAAAACCGCTTGACCGGCTCGATCTGTTGTTTGAAATCGTCCGCGGTTTCCGGACGGTTGGCATGGTACTCGGCGAGCATCTCTTCGCGAAACGTCTGTTCCGGGGTATCGAACGCTGCGCACATGACATCAGGCTGATACTCTTTCAATACTTTAAGCGTCACGGAACAAAATCCGTAGAGTGCGCCGGTAGGATTGCCTTCTTTATCCGTAAACTTGGGCAATGCATGGTACACGCGATGAAGCAGGGCAAAACTGTCGAGAATGAAAACGGTCATGGGATGCGAAATGTTATTGTGCGCACGTTCCGCGACACATGCGCGAAGTCGATCCATATCGTATCACGAGGCAGCAACCTCTTGACGCGTTGGGCCCACTCGATACACACGATTGTGCCCGGATCGTCAAGCGCATCGCGCATGCCCAAATGCTCAAGGTCATCGGTTTCGATGCGCCATGAATCGACATGTACCAAGGTATGCGTTGTTTTCGACCGCGGGATGCTAAACGAACGCATAAGTAAAAACGTCGGGCTGGTCATGAACCCGTCGATGCCCATGGCCTTGGCAAAGCCCTGCATAAAAGTCGTTTTTCCCGCTCCCAGATCCCCGCGCAAACCGATAACGCACGCCCGATCAAACGGCAAAACCGATTTTAAGTCGCGCCAAAATTCTCCGGCAAGGATGCGCGTACGCCCCGAAGAAACGGTTGTGAAACGGATGCTATGCACGCATCAAGTATAAACGGAGATTAACGCCCGTACAATATGTTTTCTTTTCCTTATGACGCCGGCGATACGCGCACGGTTGGTTTCGTTTGTGCCGTGTTATACTTTAATAACATTTCATGCCTCTTCAACCTCTTTCCCGCTTGGATGAACTGCGCCAGGAAGACGCGGCGCAAAAACTCGCGGACAAGCTCAAACTCGAATACATCGACCTGAAAAACGCGCCGCTCAACGTGGAAGCGATCCGCATCATCCCGGAAGTCCGGGCGCGCCAGGTCAAGGCAATGATTTTCGACCACAGGGCGCACGAGTTCAGCGTCGTAGCCGTCAATCCGGACATGCAGGAAACAAAAGATCTGATCAAGGAAGTTTCCAAATTCGGCACGGCAAAGGTGTATGTCGCATCAGCCATCGGCCTGGAGCGGTTCCTGGACAATTACCAGTTCGTGCCCAAGAAACGCCAGGAAATCGTGGGTAGCATGACCGTATCGGACAAATACGTGACCACGTGCAAGGAATCGCCGGATCCGACCAAACTGCTTGAATCCTATTTCACGTCCGATTTTGACACGAGCGAAATGCTCTTGTGGATCATTGCTTATGCCCTGGCATCGGATGCATCGGACCTGCACGTGGAACCCAAGCAGGAAAAAACCGTGTTGCGCTACCGTATCGACGGCGTACTCTATCCGATCGCAACGATGAATCAGGAATATTCGCGCAAAATCACCGACCGCATCAAACTTACCAGCAAGATAAGCCTCAACATCAAAAACGTACCCCAGGACGGACGCTGTTCCATCAAACGCGACGCGTACGAAATGGAGGTGCGCGTATCCACGATTCCCGGACCTGAAGGGGAAAACATCGTCATGCGCTTCCTGAATCCCAATACCATCGGCATGGCCCTGGAAGACCTTGGGTTCCGGGCGCAGGACCGGGACGTGGTTGAGCGCGAAATCAAAAAACCAAACGGCCTTGTCCTGGAAACCGGTCCTACAGGATCCGGCAAAACCACCACCCTCTATGCATGCCTCAAGCACGTGGCGTCCAAGGAAAACAAGGTCATCACCTTGGAAGATCCGATTGAATACCGCATCGAAGGCATTGAGCAGACGCAAACGGATTCCAAAAGCGGTTACACGTTCGCCGGAGGCCTGCGCGCGATTTTGCGCCAAGATCCCGATGTCATCCTGGTCGGTGAAATCCGCGACCAGGAAACCGCGGAAATCGCCATGCACGCGTCCCTGACCGGACACTTGGTGTTTTCGACTCTGCATACCAACGACGCGTCGGGAACTATCCCCCGCTTGCTCGATTTCAAGATCAGGCCGGAAATCATCGCTTCGGCCTTAAATCTCATCATCGCTCAGCGCCTGGTGCGCAAACTCTGCCAATATTGCAGTGAACCGGTGCCGGTCGAAGGAAAACTGCTCGGCAAAATAAACGAGGACTTCGGCTCTTTTGAAGTTTGGAAGGCGGACATTATCGCCTGCGCCAAGGCGTCAACAGGCTGGGCCATACTCTGCCTGGACGAAGGAAAGCTGAGAAACTTCCTGTGCGACTCGCACAACCAGGGCGCGGTTTGGTCTGCAACTGCGTTGTTGGCAGTGGACGTTTTCGAGCACGCGTATTACCACGACTACGGCCCGGACAAGGCGAAATACATCGAAGCTTATTTGTCGAACGTGGACTGGAAAAAAGTCGACGGCCACTTCAGGCCTTGAAGAAAATTTCGAGCAGGCCGATGCTCGCCAGGCCAAGCAGGACGCACGCGACCACCTTGTAGTTAAACTTTCGGTGCGCGTCAGGCAGAAGGTCGCTCGCGGCTATGTAGAGGAAGTCGCCCGCCACGAACGCGAGTATCGTAGGATAGAGAGACTGCGGAATGACCAGCGCCAAGAGCGCGCCTATGGGGTATAGTAGCGCTTCCGCGGCCAGCGCCAGGATTATCTTTGATTTCTTGAAGCCGGACCTCTTCAGGAGAACTGCGGTAGTGAGGCCTTGTGGCACTTCGTGCACGAACACTGCTGCCGCGACGAGCAGGCCGGAAAGCGGGTTTACAAAATACGCCGCAGCTATGCCGGCGCCGTCCACTATGTTGTCGGAACTCATTCCCACCACTGATATCCAGCCCACGGTGTGCGCCTTGCACTCTTTTTCCCCGCAGGAATGAATCATGACCATTTTTTCCATGAGGTAGAAAAAGAAGAAGCCAAGTCCTACGACCATAAACGCATTCGGCGATGCCGACGAGTCCGGCAAAAGCTCGAAGAAAACCGCGGCAAGCATCGCGCCGCCTGCGAATGCTATGACGTAGCGCGTGTCCACTTTGGCAACCTGCTTGAAGTAGAGCACCGAGAGGCCGCTGAACAAATCCGAAAGGCCGGCGAGAAGCGCGAGAAGAACGTAGATCATATCAAGATGCCGAACCAGTACATTGCCAGCGCGAGGGACGCGTGAATTAGGAAGAGCGGAATGGTTATCATGGTTGATTTCTTGTGCAATTGGAAAAACTCGGGGTTGACGAAGTTCGAGT
Organism: bacterium; assembly: GCA_021813305.1. Next base: position 302 of record JAKALE010000022.1, on the reverse strand, counting down.
AAATGCCGAGGCCGGCGGTCATGATAAACGACAGGCCGACGAGTGCGCCGCTCCAGAAGACGAGATTCTGGCCGAAGAGGATCGTAACCATTTACTTCACGATTATTGTTCCTTTCATCGAGGTGTGGATTGCGCAATGGTAGGCGTAGGTGCCGCTTTCAGTGAAGGTCTTGCTGAATTTTTGGCCGTTGGATAGCGTGCCCGACTCGAAACTTCCGCCGTCCGCGGTGATTGTGTGCGGCGCGGAGTCGCTGTTGGTCCATTCTACGGCGTCACCCTTGTTTATCGTGACTTCTGCGGGC
>JAKALE010000021.1 GCA_021813305.1 bacterium | reverse complement strand
CGACCAATACTACCGGGATGAACACCAGCACCTCCTGGTACACCAGGACCAGTGCGCCGTATAACGCATCCTGCAAATCTACCAATTGCAAGGACAAACCGTTCAATGGATCCATTGTAGGTATGTTAGTTGTATGGTTTATGAAGAAGAGCACAGAGAGCGTTCGACAGCGTCCCTGTGACGACCTTAGTATGCACCTAGTATAGCATATCTTTTCGTGTTGCGTTTCCACAGATCGGACCGCACAACGGAAAACCAGCGCACAACTGCGCTGGTTTTCCGTTGTTTCGCGTGGGTGACGAAGGGATCGGACCTTCGGCCTCGTCTTTATCAGAGACGCGCTCTACCACTGAGCTAGTCACCCGGTACGGTTCAACGCTTTGGCTGCGCCGAACCCGAAGGTGTCGTTGTCGCGGTCGACGTAGCGGAAGAAAATGCCGCGAGCCACGACTGGGCCGATTGCAATCGAGGATTTTCCTGAGCCTGAGAAAGGGAAAAATGCGCCGCTTGCATACCGCTCGTATCCGGCCGACCGGACAGCTTCTGAAGCAAACTACTCGAATACCAAATACTATACCCTGCCAGGCCGAGAAGCACAAGAGAAATGGAACAAGCTGCCACCAGATATGTGTATTCCCCTTTTCTTCCCACTTGAAGCTTCAAACCGGCTGTTTTTTGGAACATAGTAATAATGATTAGCGCAATAAAATCCTGCCAACCGTATTGAATTGATATCCGGCTCCGGACTGGTTGATTTCCAAGTTTCCGAAATCGATGAAGAACGGAGCCTGCCCCAATGTACGCAAATATGAGACGAAATTGTCCAGCGATGATTGGGCACTCAGCGTAAACCCGATGTTTTTCTGCACGTGCACATCGCCCTGATACTCCGCTCCGAACGCAAATGTCTGCTGCACTTTATTTTTCTGAGCGGTCTGTTCCATGAATCCGGTCAATGCGAACAACGCTTCTTCATCGGGGAATACGACCCGCAGGTCTCGGAAAAGCGGTTCCGCCTGCTTGCGTTCTGACTGTAATGAAGCGAGCTGATTGAATGCGAGCTGATTTGCGGCAAGCTGAGAGCGAAGCTGCACGATTGAAGAAACCAATGAAGCTGTTTGCGTGAACGAAACGATAAGCACGACGAACAGTGCCGCCGAAACGCCGCCGGCAAACATGAGAACGCGGCGGGTATCCTGCCTGAAATTGAAAAATGATTGCTGCTCCATCGATGCGTCACTTATTGTACAAATCGCTGCAAAAAAACACAATCGGTCATCGCAAGGCGTACCCGCCGTCCACACAAAGCGCTTCCCCCGTTATGTAACTGGAGTCATCCGACGACAAAAATATCACGGGGTGGGCGATTTCGTCCGGCATTGCGATACGCCCAAGCGGTGTCTGGGTTCGGAACCGTTCCGCGACGCCAGTGCCTGAAGCTGCGGTCATATCGGTCAGTACAATGCTTGGCAGTACGGCATTCACGCGAATGTTAGGAGCTAATTCTTTCGCGAACGAACGAGTCAATCCGACGATACCCGCCTTTGCCGACGCGTATGCAAGCACCGCAGCCGCTCCGTTTATTCCCGTCATCGATCCGATATTCACAATCGCCCCCTTGCCGCGCTTCTGCATATAAGGAACCGTTTCGCGGATCATAAGCCACGCACCCGTAAGATTCACATCAAGAGTTTTGTGCCATGTCATGGCGTCCGATTTCCAATCCCCGGGCCTGATAATCGCACCCGCATTATTGACCAGCACGTCGATTTTCCCGAAACGAAGTAACGTTTCTGAAACGAGAGCACGCACATCTTCTTCCCGAGTGACATCCGCCTGCACCGCGTGGGCTTTTTCAGGACCGATCAACGCGACTACCTCGTCCGCCTTTTCCTTGTTCACGCGGAAATTCACGATCACCCGCGCACCTTCGGCGGCAGCCGCTATCGCGATAGCACGGCCGATCCCCCTGGACGCACCGGTAACCACAACGACTTTGTTTTCCAGTTTCATGATTTCATTATATACTATTCGCACCGAGCCGAACGCGGCTAATTTCCTTTGCGCACTTAGCTCAGCGGCAGAGCGGGCGTCTTATACACGTCTGGTCCCTGGTTCGAATCCAGGAGTGCGCACGATCATAAAAACGCAACCGGAGGCTTACGCCTCCGTTTGCAACGACTTTCCAATCTTCTTTTTCGGCGCCGTGCGCTTTGAAGCGGCCGTTTTCTGCTTTTCACTGGCAGCGGACGCGAATTGCGCGATCAACGTTTCGAATTCTTCCTTTTCGATTGTTTCCCGTTCGGTCAGACGCCGGGCAATGGCGTCAAGAATCGTGCGCTTTTCCCTAATGATGGTTTCCGCCTGCGCACGGGCATTGGCAAGGAATTTCGCAACTTCGGCGTCGATATCCTGCGCAACTTTTTCGGAATAATCGCGTTCAGTGCCAAGATCGCGGCCCAAAAACACCATGCCGCTTTGCGAACTAAAACTGACTGGGCCGAATTTCTCCGACATGCCGTATTCGGTCACGAGGCTGCGCGCCAGTTCGGTTGCATGCTGCAAATCATTGGATGCGCCGGTAGTCAATTCCTTGAATACGACCTGCTCGGCGACGTATCCGCCCAGAAGGCTCGCCAATTCGTCCAAAAAATGCGATTTGGTATACAAATGCTGATCTTCGACCGGAAGCTTGAGCGTATACCCGGCTGCGCGGCCACGGGAAATAATCGAAATCTTGTGCACTGGATCCGCGTGCGGAAGCATGGTCGCAACAAGCGCATGCCCAGCTTCATGATACGCAGTGATTTCCCGCTCCTGCTGCGTCAGTACATGGCTCTTGCGCTCGGGACCAAGAATGACTTTTTCCATCGCAGACAGCAAATCCTCCTGGTCAAGGGCTTTTTTGTTCTTGCGCGCGGCAAGCAGCGCCGCTTCGTTTACAAGATTAGCAAGGTCCGCGCCGGCAAACCCCGGGGTACGCTGCGCAATCCTGCGGACATTGACGTCCGGTGCAACTTTTTTATTCGCCAGGTGCAGCTGTAGAATCTCTTCCCGCTCTTTGACGTCAGGCAAATCAATAATGATTCTGCGATCGAAGCGCCCCGGACGCAACAAGGCAGGATCCAAAACATCGGGTCTGTTGGTCGCCGCGACAATAATAATGTTCGTTTCGCGATCGAATCCGTCCATTTCGACAAGGATCTGATTAAGTGTCTGCTCGCGCTCGTCGTGGCCCCCGCCCAATCCCGTACCGCGCTGCCTACCAACGGCATCGATTTCATCGATGAAAATAATCGCCGGTGCGGCCTTCTTTGCGGTCGCGAACAGATCCCTGACGCGGCTTGCGCCCACACCCACGAACATTTCCACGAATTCCGAACCGGAAATATGGAAAAACGGAACCCCGGCTTCTCCTGCAATCGCGCGAGCCAACAGTGTCTTGCCAGTTCCTGGCGCACCCATAAGCAACACGCCCCGGGGAATGCGCGCACCCAAGTCCAAAAAACGCTTGGCATGCTTGAGAAAATCAACGATCTCACGCAATTCTTCTTTGGCTTCTTTTGCTCCTGCCACATCTTTAAATGTGGTGCGTTCCTTAGGATTGGTAAACAGTTTCAGGTTCGCTCTGCCGAAATTGAACGTTTGTGCCATGCCTTTCTGGGCTTGGCGCGACATGAACCAGAACAGCCCAACGATCATAAGGAACGGCGCGACAACATCGATCAAAATGGTTAGCCACATGGAGCCGGATCCGGAACTCTGGCTCAGTTGGACATCAACTGTTGCCAATTTCGCCTTGTCTACACCAAGATTCATAAGCGATTGAGACAACGACGATTCCGATTCTTTTTCCGAAGTCCACACTTTGCCCGCGGTGTCCGTGGCAGTCAATGCGTTATCCTGCACGTCGATTTTTTTGATCTGGCCTGCCTGTATCCTGCGCGCAAGATCGGTCAGCGCGATAGACTGCGCGGACTGTGTCTTATTCCCGGTAAAAAACGAGAAGACAAGGGAAAGTACGACAAAAATGCCGATGACGAAAAAGAGATTTTTCAAAAGATTCTTCATAGGATTCTATTGTACGGAATAACTACCTAAAGCGCAACCGAACCTCAAATGCTCTCGATTGCGCGTACGCTGTCGCATACCATCTTGAGTTCTCCGTCGCGCGCATTGATTCTTCCCTCGACAAGAACCACCCGGTCTTCCTCCCAGACTCCAGGATTCTGTTCCAAGGTGCTGGGAAATACCACAACCTCCATGTTGCGGTTCGACGCGTCTTCAAGTTTCGTGAAAAGCATCGCATGCCCGGTCTTAGTCACAATTCTCCGGCACGACGCGATAATGCCGCCAATGCGCAAGCGCTTTCCGACCATGGATTCATTCACGCGCGCAATGGGTGTCGCAAGCTGCGCAAGCGTCCCCCGATGTTCGGATAGCGGGTTATCCGACAGGTAGAGTCCAAGGAATTCTTTTTCCCATGCCATGCGGTCTTTCTTGGTTGCAGGCGGAACATCGGGAAGCTTGATCGCAGATTTGACCTGAACCCCGCTCGATCCCCCAAAAAGACCCATCTGGCTTGCGTTCTGCTGCTTGTCCAACGACGAACTGAATTTGGTGATCTGATCCATCGCCGCAACGATCTGGGCACGTTCGCCGAACGTATCGAATGCTCCGACTTTTGCCAGACATTCCACGGTCTTTTTGTTCACTACGTTCTTGGGCACGCGCTCCACGAAATTGGTCAACGAAGTGAAGGGACCGTTTTGCTTACGTTCTTCCTGGATCGCTTCCGCGACGCCGACGCCGACGCCCTTGATGGCGGACAGGCTGAATACGATATTTTTCGTTTCCGGATCGACGCCAAATTCGGAAAATGACTTGTTTACGTGCGGTGGCACAATTTTCATGCCCATGCGCTGGGCTTCGCTGATCTCAATGGCAATGCGGTCAAGGTTGCCGAAATCCGATGTAAGCAAAGCAGCCATGAATGCCGGCGTGTAATGCGCTTTCAGATATGCGGTCTGGTACGCAATGCGCGCATAACGTGCAGCGTGCGCGCGGTTGAATCCGTACCGCGCGAACGGCTCGATGAAATCCCACACTTTTTCCGCAAGCTGTGGCTTCATGCCGTGGGTTTTCACGGCACCCTGCACGAACTTGTCTTTTTGCTCGTCAAGCAGCGCTTTGATCTTCTTGCCCACTGCCTTGCGCAAAATATCCGCTTCTCCGTACGTGAATCCCGCGAACCTACGCGCGATTTCAAGCACTTGGTCCTGGGTGACAATCACGCCGTAGGTCTTAGAAAGAATCGGTTCAAGCAATGGGTGCAGATAGGTCACCTGCTTTCTCCCGTGTTTTGCTGCAATAAAATCAGGGATGGATTCCATGGGGCCGGGGCGATACAACGCGATCATGGACAGGATATCCTCGAACGTCGTTGGCTTGAGTTCCTTCAAGTACCGCTGCATGCCCGATGATTCAAGTTGGAACACACCGATAGTTTCCGCGCGGGTCAAAAGCGAAAATACCGCCGGATCGCCTTCGGGAATTTTGTCGATGTCAAACTCGGGATCGTAAATTTTCCGCACGATACGGGTCGCGTTCTTGATGACCGTCAGGTTAGCAAGCCCAAGGACGTCCATCTTCACGAGCCCGATGTCTTCGGCGACATGAAAATCGTACTGGATGCAGGTATTATCGTCGCCACGCGCCGCATATTGCACCGGAGCGAAATCCGACAACGGTCCGGGCGCGATGACCACGCCCGCGGCATGCGTGGACGCATGCCGCACGATGCCCTCGAGTCTGCGAGCATAGTCCATAACGATCTTGGCATCGGGGTTGGCATTGTACAGCTCCTTGAGTTCGGGAATCGTCGCCAAAGCGTCATCAAGTGTGACATTGAATGGAATCAATTTCGAAATCTGATCGCCCAGGGCATAGGGCAACCCCAATGCGCGCGCCACGTCGCGCACTGCCAAGCGCGCTTTCATGATTCCGAACGTCACGATCTGAGCGACATGATCCTTGCCGTATTTCTCTTCGATGTATTTGATAAGTTCCTGGCGGTGGTCTTCCGCGACATCCATGTCGATATCCGGAAGCATCTTGCGTTCCGGGTTCAAAAACCGCTCAAAGATCAGCTCATATTTGATCGGATCAAGGTCGGTGATATCCAGCGTGTAGAGCACCACCGAGCCGGCAGCCGAACCGCGCGGACCGATCATGATCCCCTGGTTGCGCGCCCATTGCACGAAATCGTGCACAATCAGGAAATAATCCGCGAATCCCATGTTGCAAATGGTATCAAGCTCGTATTCCAGGCGTTTTGACGTTTCCTGAACCATATCGCCGTACTTTTGCGCAGCCCCCTGATGCGCAAGATCGCGCAAATACGCTTCCGGCGTCGTTCCCTGGGGAACCGGAAATTTCGGAAACGCCGGCTTGCCGATTTCGATTGCGGCATCGCACCGCTGGGCGAGAATCTCGGTATTCTCAAATGCTTGCGCAAGGTCGGGGTCGTCCTTCACGTCATTCCATACCAACGCCGGATCTTTGATGGAAAAATCAGCCTCCTTCATGGACATGCGTTCCTTGTTATCCACGGTAGTCTTTGTTTGAATCGACAAAAACACGTCGTGTGCATCGCGATCCTCGGGCTTCGGGTAATGCGAATCGCAC
>JAKALE010000020.1 GCA_021813305.1 bacterium | reverse complement strand
GACCATCTCTCCGGCGTTCACTTGAATTTTCGACAGATGAAGATAGAGCGACATAACCCCGAGTCCGTGGTCGATCACCACGATATTTCCGTAAATCTTGAAACTGCGCGCAAGACGCACAATGCCGCGGTTCATGGCAAAAACAGGCGTGCCGACCGGGGCGCGAAAGTCGGTCCCCTTATGCGCGATCACATATGATCCTGTTTGGCGTTCAAACCCGTACGAATCCGTGATGTGCGGATCCTGAACCGGATACCGAAACGGAAGAGCCCAAAAGGCCTTCGACCCGCTTTGAAGTTTCGCGATGATGTCGTTCTCGGATGCCAGGTAATTGACGACCGCCTGTTGCGCTTGCGGCGTATTGCCGCCCAGCTTTTGCGGAATACCAAGCTGTTCCTGCGGTTTTTCGCGCGCCTGGACGCGAATCAGTTTGCCGACCATGTCGCCGTTGGACAGCGTATACGCAAATCCATAGCTTCCCGGCTTTTGATTCAGCGCGATGCCGATCAGCGCCGTCACGGTTCCCTCGTACGAAAATACCGGAACCGTCTTTCCCTCGAATACCGCCGAAACGATATCACCGGGTTTTGCGGCCTCGTTCATAGTTACCCGCACCGTATCGCCTTGCAGCACGCTTTGCGGCGTAACGACGCCGGCATGCGCAGAGCGGACAAAAATGCCCATGCATAAAAGCACGAAAACGAATGATTTCTTCATTTTTTCAATTATAGTCCGGATTGATCCAGATGCGCGGTTTGTCCGATCCTGGCAAGCGCTTCCTGCCTGACTTTTTGCGCATCATCCAAGGAAAGCCCCGGGATGCCGACCACATTGCCTGCCGCACCCATTAATGACACAAGCCAAGCATTGCCTCGGAAATTACGCGAACCGGAAAACGTGCCGTATTGCGCCATGACCGGCATGAGCGCGCCGCCAACGCCTGACGCGTTCTCAATGCACACGGTCGCGACTCCAAGCAGATGATCGGTAAAAGATCGCAGTATCAACACGTCCTGGAATGTCGAATACGGAATATATCGCTTTTGTTTCGCGATAATCCCCTGTTCGATTACCAGGAACTTTTCGTCGAACGAATAATGAAAATTCGCAACCTGCAACACAAGCATGCAAGAACCCAGGACCGGCAACACGAACAGCAATATGAACGAAATCCACCAAATGAGCTGCCCGCTCCCGGACGCCGCGATACCATGCAGCGGCAGCACGACAATCAAAAGCAACGCAACCGCCCACAGGCACGAAACCGTTATCTGCTTGAACATCCATGTTTTGCTCACCGGGCACGTTTGTTCGCTGATCTGGTTCATGGCGGCTTATGGGGTCACGGGCGGCTGCGGCGCAACGCTCGTGCGGTGAATTTTTTGCTGGATCGTTGCGAGAAGCTGGCTGCGCAAACCGTCCGCTCCGGCTTTTTCCACGCCGTCGATATGCGCTTCCATGCCCGAGGTCATGGTCGCTGTGGACAGGTGCACATCATAGAGTCCCAGAATCCGGTCGAATATATCCTGGTCGACATACACGTCCTGGATGCGCTCATAGGGCAACGTGATTTCCCGCGGCGCGATCGGACCCTTGCGGATCACCACGTAATCGGGCGTAAGATCGTAAAAGTATACGGAAAAATACCAGCGCTGGTACAAATACACGAGAAAAATCGCAACCGCAAAAATCAGAAGGCCGATAAACGCCATCACTCCGGCAATGCCAAGCGCAAGCCCGCCGAGCGCCGAGCGCGCCGCAATCATCGCGACAATTCCGCCGATACCAAAATACAAGAAAAGGAACAAAAATCCCAGGGAACCGACGAACGTTTTCTTGAATATTTTTTTCGTGCTCAACGGGAATTGATCCCGCGTTTTGCTGTGCGCAATATCCATAAATGGTTTTTAATTTATCGAATGCGTTAGTTTTTCTGCCAGAAACTTTGCGGGCAGTTCACGCTGATCTGCGGATTTTCCATGACCCGCGACCCGACGAACATACCCGTACCGAATGCCAAGGACACGAGCAAAAACACCAATGCGCTCAAAACGATGTCTTCGTAATGCGCGGTCAGAAAATCGCGCATCTTCCCCTTGATTTGAGAGGCTTTTTCTGGTATCATAGGCATATTTCAAGTATAGCACGCAGCATGCGTTTCGGCGGCTGCACACTCATTATTTTCTATGGCACATACCAAAGCCGGAAGCTCCACAAAGAACAACCGCGAGTCGGCACCCAAGTATCTTGGGGTCAAACTGCATGACGGGCAAAAAGCGATTCCAGGCAGCATCATCGTACGCCAGCGCGGCACGCATTACGCAGCAGGCATCGGCGTCAGGACGGGCACGGACGACACGATTTACGCGGTCAAAGAAGGCACGGTCAAATTCGTGCGTAAACCCGCGCGCGGGTTTGACGGATCGCGCAAGACCAAGATCCAGGTACGGATCGTATAGCTTATCCATTCGTTTCCGAAAACAAAAAACGGCATTGGCCGTTTTTTGTTTTTGATGCAAAAATCCTTATTTCTGTTTGTGCGAAATGAGCACTGGGAGTTTTGTTTCCATGCCCTGGCTCAACTTAATCGCAACTTCGTGCCTGCCTTGTTCCTTGAGCGGATGATCGAGCATGATCGCCTCGTCGGCAACCGCAATGCCTTGCTTTGCCAAAAACTCGCGCACGGACTGCTTGTTGACCGACGCGAACACGCCGCCGTTTTTATCCGCGGGAAGCTGGGCGGCAAATTCCATATGCTTGATTCGTTCCGCCTGCTCGGTCACATGCGACAATTGCTGTTGCCTGCTGTGCGTTTGCTGCTGCTGATCCGACTCCCATTTGCGCAACACATCCTGGGTCGCGGCCGCAGCGAGTCTCTTGGGAATCAAAAAATTGCGCGCAAACCCATCCTTGATGTCCTTGAGTTCGCCTTTTTTGCCGTATCCTTTCACGTCCTGAAGAAAAATGACTTGCATGTCCGGAGATTTACGATTTAGGAATCGTTTTACAAACTGCGCACGACTTCCAAGGCTTTTTGCAGCTGCAGATCCTCGGTGCTTGTTGCGCTGTTTTGCACCTCGATGTCAGGCTTGAGCCCCACGGAACCGATGTTATAGCCGTCCGGAGTAAGCCATTTTGCGATTGTGAGCTTAAGCGAAGCATTGGCATCGATCGGATAGACATCCTGTACTGAACCCTTGCCGAACGACTGCTCGCCGATAAGTTTCACGCCTTTGACATCGCGGAGCGCTCCGGAAAGAATTTCCGACGCCGAGGCGCTGCCACCGTCAATCAACACCACAACCTTGTCGTTGCCCATGAGATCAAGACCTCGCGCCGTGCACATGTCGCACACATATGCGCCAGCTCCGTCATCTTCCTTTACCACGACCGTGCCGTTGGGAACAAACCATCCGGCAATATCGACTGCGGTGTCAAAATATCCCCCGGGATTGCCGCGCAAATCAAGGATGATGCGCGACCTGCCCGCAACCATGGCTTGCAACGCCGCTTTCTTGAATTCAAGGTCCGCCGGCGCGAAAAAGTTGTACAAATGGATCACCGCGACGTCGTTTCCGATCAGATCAAGTTTTGCCGATGGCACACTGATCGTATCGCGCGTAATGGAAAAATCCTTGGGCGCATCCCATCCCTTGCGGAAAATGTTCAATGTTACCTTGGTCCCCTTGGGGCCGCGGATATCCTTGATCGCTTCATCCAAGGACATATCCTGGGTTGACGAGCCGTTCACTTTGACGATCACATCTCCGGTCAAAAGTCCTGCGGCCTTTGCCGGCGTGCCCTCCAAGGGAGCGATAACCGTCAAAAGATTGTCCTTGACGCCGATCTCGATGCCGATACCGTCAAACTGGCCAGCCACTTCGTCCTGGAATTGCTTGTTTTGTTCTGGCGGGAAAAACACCGAATACGGATCCCCCAGCGAATCGACAAGTCCCTGTACCGCGCCATACACCATTTTCTGATAATCAAGATTGGACCGGCCGACGTATCGCTGCTGAATCGTCGCCCAAACATTCCAAAAGATACTGAAGTCGGCGCCATGAAGATCCTGGGCAGTGCTGTTCGCATTGATTACGCCCTGCACGGGAATCTTTTCCGGTCCCTGTCCGGCAGAAGGCGCCCGATTGGCGTACAACCACATGCTCCACGCGCCAAAAAGAAAACAGGCGACGCCCAATGCGACATACCTTCCCCACCGCATGACGGTTTTGTTGTTCAAGGGATTTTCAAAAGGAATAAGACGCTGCATAGACTCGAATGTAGGACAATGGTATCACGCTTCTCTGGGCGCCTCAAGCTTCCAAGCTTTTTCGCAAAAGCTCGATGGTTTTCGTGTACGTGCGCAGATTATGCATGGTTGCCAGACGAAATGCGAGCGTTTCCTCGATCTGGAACAAGTGGTGCAGGTATGCGCGCGAATACCGTGCGCAGGTCGGGCAATCGCACCACTCGCTTATGGGAGAAAAATCCCTGGTATAACGCTCTTTTTCCAGGTGCAAATATTCAAACACTTTCTCTCCTGCTTTCCAATCGATTGTATCCGGATCCTTGGGAAACACGTACAGGCGCTGGTGGCGCGCATCGCGCGTCGGCAGCACGCAATCGAAAATGGAATATCCCATCATGAATCCGTCCACGATGTCCTGAGGCGTGCCTACGCCCAGGGCGAATTTCGGCTTATCATCGGGCATGCACGAAGCAGTGAACTGCAAAATATCCTTGTCGAGTTTCTGCGTATCGGGGTTCATGGGCCAGCCACCGAACCCATATGCGTCGAATCCGATGTCGCGAAGCGCTTGCGCGCACTGTTCGCGCAATCTTTTATCGGATCCTCCCTGCACCACGGCAAGCAGGATCGGGCGATCTTCGGCCTTGAATTTGCGTGCAGCGATCTGACGCTCGAATTCCTCTTTTGATCGTTTTGCCCATTCGATAGTCCGTTTCACGCTCAATTCGCTTTCTTCCTTGGTCGCATGCATGTCCGGACAATCGTCAAGACAAATGACAATGTCCGACCCGAGGCCGAATTGAATCTGCACCGATTTTTCCGGCGTAAACAATGTCTTGGTGTGTTTTTTCGTGCTTTCGTAAAACGCAACGCCCTCATCGGTGATTTTCCCGTTCAAACTCGTTTCGTAGATAAGCGACAGAACCTGGAACCCTCCGGAATCGGATACCACGAACCCGTCCCAATCCATAAACCGTTTTACTCCACCCGCCTGCTCAATAACGGTGGTGCCGGGCGTATGCATTAGGTGGTACGTATTGACCACCACTGCCTCGATGCCGACCGTACGAAGATCGCCGCCGTCCACGGAACGCGCGACTGCGCGCGTGGCGTCGGGAAGATAAATCGGAAACTGCATGGTCTTGCCGCGAATAGAAAAAGATTTCAGATACATGCTCAAAACAAACAATTGGTCACCAGTCCAATGGGAATAATTAGGTCAATGTTATTTCTCCCAACCGCGTATAGACCGCGCCTGACGGTCTGAGTTCGCTTTGCAGAACTTCGAGGGTACGAACCGGAATCTCATACAGAAACTCTTTTGGCTGCCAAGCGATGCGGGTTTTAAACACCGCGTTGAAGCGCGCCAAGGTGACGTGGATTTTGGCTTCCCGCTCTTCCGTATCGAGCGTCACACCCATACCCGAACAAACCTTTGCGATATCCTGCTTGAGCGCATCGAATTCCCCGTTTTTCTCGCAATTGAACCAAATCATGCGCGGCGTTTTTTCATTCGGGCCGAGCGCGATGTCGATCGAACGAAGCATGAATTGCCGGACGCCGATGCCTTCCTGAATCCCCTGGATGATGCGGGGAATTTCCTCTTCATCCCATTGCTGCGGCGGAACCACGGTAATGTGCCAGTTATTTTCCGAAACCCAGCGAGCTACCGGAACAGCTTTTCTGCCCTGCTCCACGACCGACGCAAGCGCCTGTTTGAGATCGTAGGGAAGCGGAATCGCGATAAATGTTCGGACCAATGCCATGTTTTTCCATTGTAGCATGATGCGCTATAATTGCTGTATGGAAAAACCGAGCGTTCTTCCGCCAACGCCCAAGCCGAAAAAGAACCAGGAAACCCTGGATTTCATCGAATGGGTGCGTGCAAAGATCGGGGACAAAAACCCCAAGAGCTTCGGCCTGTACATGAAACTCTATAAGCAAGTCGGCAAATCAGCCATGCTTCACGCGGTGACCGCGACCATCGCCAAGCAGGAATTGGAAAACAAGATCCCGTATTTTCTCGGCGTGGTATACCGGAGCCAAAAGGAGCTGGGCATGCGCAAGGAAAAACGCGCAAAAGTGAAACTCGAAGGCGAGCAAGCGCAGAAAACGAGATCCAAATACGAACACATGCTCAAAAATCTCAAGAAAAAACTCACGCCCGCGTACCAACGCAAAAGCAGGATACGCTCAGCCATGCTCCACGCGGTCGCGAAACAAGAACGCAAAAAAGCCAATGGATAAAATCAAACTCGTCACCGATCCTGATGCGAAAGTGCTTCGCGAGCCGACCAAGCTTGTCAAATCCGTGACCCAGGACATCAAGGATCTCATTCCGGTCATGCGCAAAATCATGAAGGAAAACAACGGCATCGGGCTTGCGGCAAACCAGGTCGGCCTGCCCCTCAAGCTTTTTGTCGCCGAACCCGCGTACAGCAAATCGGAAAAAGGGAAATTTTACGTATTCATCAATCCGGAAATCATTTCGCGTTCCCAGACCATCGATGAAATCGAAGAAGGTTGCTTGAGCGTTCCAGGCACGTACGGCGTATCCAAACGGAGCAAAACCGTGACCATTACCGGCATGAACGAATACGGCAAGAAATTAAAAA
>JAKALE010000019.1 GCA_021813305.1 bacterium | reverse complement strand
GACTATTGGGCATGGGCTGCCAAAGAATGGAAGCTTGATAAAACGCCTGACCAGCTTATGAAGCTTTTGATTGAAAGTTATGATGTTGATGAGAACGTCGTTTCGACAGTGCGCGCGGTGCGTAAAAACGGATATAAAACACTCGCGTGCTCAAATAATTTTCCCGCGCGCGTACAAGGGCTTCAGCAACGATTCCATTTTCTTGATGATTTCGACGCGTCGGTTTTTTCCTATGAAGTGAAAGCCGCAAAGCCTTCCGAAGCGATTTTCAGCGAACTAATCAAACGTGCCGGCGTGCCGGCCGAAGCAATCGTATTTGCCGACGATACCGCGGATAATCTGACAGGTGCGCGGAAACTGGACATCACGACGTTTTTGTATGAAGGATTCGATGCATTTGTCGGATCGCTTAAAAGGCTCGGCGTGAAGATATAACATGGCAAAGAGATTCGATTGGTGGATGATCGCCGCCGTGGCGATATTGATAAGCATCGGGTTGGCGATGCTCTATGCGTTTTCGGGCGCGGCGCAAGATCAGCATATTTCCTGGGTTTCCCGCCAGCTGTTGTGGGTTGCGATCGGCATCGGCGTATTTTTGTTCTTTTCCTCGATTGACTACCGTTTTTTGACTACATCCAAACAGATTCTTGCGTTTGCGTATCTGGGCATATTGGCGGTGCTGGGAGCGGTGCTGGTGTTTGGGAAGACCATTTCCGGGCATCGGGCATGGTTTGCGCTTGGCACGTTCACGCTCCAACCGGTGGAATTCGCAAAAATCGTGCTTGTGCTTGTGCTCGCCAGGTATTTTTCCCAGAAAAACCTTGAGATTTGGCAGTTCAGGCATATCATCATTTCCGCATGCTTGTTGGGAGGCATTGCCGGCCTGGTACTGCTGCAGCCCGATACCGGTTCAACGCTTATTTTGGTCGGCATCTGGTTTTTCATGCTTCTTTTGTCCGGTGTGCGTATGCGCCAGGTTTTGATATTAGGGTTGGTGTTCATGCTGCTGTTCGGACTTGGCTGGTTCAAGCTGTTCAATCGGGATCAAAAGAGCCGCATCATGGCGCTTGTAAATCCGAATCAGGATCCGTTGGGGGCTGCTTACAGCCAGCGCCAGGCGCAGATCGCGATCGGTTCCGGGGGGCTCTGGGGCAAAGGATTGGGCAAGGGCACGCAAACCCAGCTGGGGTTCTTGCCTGCATCGCGCACGGATTTTATCTTTGCCTCCGTGGGAGAGGAACTCGGGTTCGTGGGGATCTTCCTTATCTGCGCGAGCTACGTCGTGCTGTTGTGGCGTCTGCTTGCGTATGCCATGAATGCGCCGAATAATTTCGTGCGCCTGTTTTCCGCGGGGCTCGCAAGCGCGATATTTTTGCAAGCGGCGTTCACGATCAGCATGAACATCGGTATCCTGCCGGTCATCGGCGTGGGGCTTCCGTTCGTCAGCTACAGCGGATCGAATTTGCTTGCATTATTCTCCGGGTTGGGTATTATTCAGAGTATGCGCACGCACTCCTGATCCGCACGCATTCATGTCTATGGCAAAAATCCCAACCCTGACTCCGGAAGAATTCTCGAAGTTTTTGAAAAAGGAAAAACTCGGGTTCGCGATCATGGCCGCGTTGTTCGCGGCGCCGTTTTTCGCATGGGGTGCGGTTGTGGCGCACAGCATGTACGCGTCGTTTTTCATCCAAACTCCCGTAACGGTGGTGATCAACAAAAACGACGGGTTCTTCGATATCGGCGACAAGCTCACCGGCACGAACGCCGTGCCCAATCCCGGCAGGTTCAAGCTCTATGCGCTTATCACCGGCAAAGCGCGTAGTCTCAAAGAGGGAACGTATGTCCTGTCCGGCAAATATTCCATTGCGTCGCTGACTGATCGCCTCGTGCAGGGCCCGGAAGACATCACGGTTGTGATTCCCGAAGGGTTCACCGCGCAGGACATTGATGCGCGCTTGGTTTCATTCGGGCTTATCCAGCCGGGAGATTTCGTCAATGAGGTGCAGCAAGTGAGCGATTTTTCCTATCCGTTTTTGCAAAGCGACGCGATCAATTCCCTGGAGGGGTACTTGTTCCCTGATACGTACCGGTTCGCGCAAAAGACGACCGTGCGCCAGATTGTGCAGAAGATGCTCGACAATTTCGAGCAGAAAGTGTACGCAAAAATGGACGACGCGACCAAATCCAACGAGCAGGCATTCGTGAACTCGGTCATCATGGCATCGTTGGTCGAGAAGGAATCGAGCGATTCCGCGGACCGCAAGATCATCGCGGGAATTTTGTGGAAACGCTTGGAAAGCAATATGCCGCTTCAAGTCGATGCCACGATCATCTATGCATGGAAACAGCGCAATCCGGATTGGAAACCGGCTTCAGGAGGATTGTCGCTTCAGGATTTGAAAATCAAATCGCCGTACAACGCGTACGCGAACAAGGGGTTGCCGCCTGCGCCGATTTCAAACCCCGGACTGGACGCGATCAATGCGGCGTTTCATCCGCAGGACAGCGAGTACTGGTTTTATCTTTCCTCGAAGGACGGTACGACGATTTTTTCGAAAACCATCGACGAGCACAACGCGGCAAAACGGAAATATTTATAGATTTACGATTTAGGATTCAAGATTTAAGAAGCGTTTGTTTAGCGCACATTCCGTGCGCTTTTTCGTGGCAGGGTTTTTTCTTGCAGTGGATAACCAATGTGTTGACGCGAACGCACTTTGTTCTTTATACTATATATAGATCATTCGAATTCAGTTGAATTTTAAATTTTGCAATCCGGGGGCATTGAGGTCTTCACCCCTCACCCCGAAAAATTTTCTATTCAAAATAGAATTCACTTTATGTCGAGGAAGCACCTTTGGCGCAACCTCGTCGGAATAAATATCACACTCTCTTGCCAGGCAAGAGAGTGTTTTTATTTATGGTATGCTGTGCGTATGGTCATTCATGTTTCCGGGGCCGATTGGTTCCGGGCAAAACAATTCGTAGACCAGGAAGCCGCGAAGGCAACAGATAATGGCTTTTCCGTTGTGCGCGTTTCCACGCTTGATGAAGCATGGCAGGAACGCGTGAACGCATGCGCAAGCGCGGCATCGTTATTCTCACAGACATACTGCGTGGTTTTGGGCCTGGATGCGAAAAAGTCGCGCGCAAAAAACGGCGAAGATCAGGAATTAACGGCAGATACGCTCAATGGTTTGAAAGAAACCGTGCAGTTGTTTTTGGGCTCCGAGCATATGTTGCTCGTGTGGAATCGGGGGGCAAAAAGCGCGTTTCCCAGCAAATCAAAAAAAATCGCGTCGCAAGATTTCCAGCCGTTGAAAGGTGATGCTCTGATCGCGTGGGCCGTTTCATACGCAAAGCAGCAAGGATACGCGTTGCCAAAAACAGTCGCGCGCACGCTTGCCGAAGCATGCTCGGGGGATTCGGCCTTGATCGCAAGCGAAGTCAGGAAACTGGCTGTGTTCGGGCCAGGTTCCGCGCAAGAGCTGTTGAGTTATTCGAGTGCTGCGTCGTATTTTGATTGGATGCAAGGGTTGCTCGGGGGCGGGTGGCGCGCACGCGCGGATATTTTGCATATGGACGAGCATGAAGTATCGCAGCGTCTGGCAGGACTTTTGAACGCCGTGCGCATCGCTTTGGTTTTGCGCGCCGCGCGCAGCGAAGAACAAATAAAGTTCATGGAGTCCGTGAATCCATATTGGGCAAGAAGTTTGAACCAATGGACGCACGGCATCGAAACGAATACGCTCGAGCAATGGTTCTCGCACTTGCTTCAATTTGACATCATGGTGCGCACATTCCGCATGACCGAGCCCGAAGCGCTGGAACGGTTCGCATTTTCCGTCATGGAGTAATATCAAAACCGCTGCGTATTGCAGCGGTTTTGATATTGATGTCGCGAGTTATTTCGTCTTCGCAAGGCGCTTTGCCATTCGGCTTTTGAGGCGCGACGCTTTGTTCTTGGTGATGGCGTTGGTCTTCGCCGCCTTGTCTAATGCCTTGTAGAGCGCGGTCAATTTTTCCTTATTCGCGGTTTTTGCGTATTCTTTGCGCGCGGTTTTGATCGCTTGCTTGCGCGAAAGATTCTGCTTTTTCCTGCGGACATTCTGGCGCAACGCCTTTTTTGCTGATTTGATGATGGGCATGTCGAATTATTCTAATTACTAATTTACCTAATTACCAATTCCCAAATACCGTTGGGCGTTAGTCTTTTGCCGTTAATCTTTTGATATATTCTTTGATTTTCGCGGCCTTTTCGAAATCCCACTCCTGCGCCGCTTGCTTCATTTCTTTGGTAAGCGCCTGGATGATTTCTTTGGTCGGGTTGCTTCCAGTATGCCGTATTTCCTGCGTTTTTTCAACCTGACCGTCACGGGCTCCGAGCGAGGCGATATATTGCTCGACCTCGTCAGGTTTTTCGGAAATGGGAATCGCTTTGACGATGCTTTTAGGTGTGATATGGTGCGTCTTGTTGTACGCTTCTTGGATTGCGCGTTTGCGCTCGGTTTCGGCGATCACGGCTTCGATCGAATGGGTCATGCGGTCTGCATACAAAATAACCTGGCCTTTGGCGGAGCGCGCCGCTCTGCCGATGATCTGCAAAAGCGAGGTTTCATTGCGCAAGAATCCTTCTTTGTCCGCGTCAAGAATCGCGATATGCGACACTTCGGGCAAGTCCAGGCCTTCGCGCAGCAAGTTGATGCCCACCAGCACGTCGACTTTCCCTGAGCGCAGATCGGTAAGGATTTCCGGGCGTTCCAGCGTTTTGATTTCCGAGTGGATCCAGTGCGTTTTGATATTTTTTTGCAGCAAAAATTCTGTGAGGTCTTCCGCCATGCGTTTGGTCAGAGTAAGCACCAGTGTTTTTTCCTTGCGCTCGATTGCGCCCTGGATTTCTTTGAGGAGATCGGGGATTTGATTTTCGGTCTTGCGTACAACAACACGTGGTTCGGTGATGCCGGTCGGACGGATGAGTTGTTCGGCGATATTTTCCTTTCCTGCTTGTTCGCGCTCGAACTGGGCAGGCGTTGCGGACAGATACAATGTTTGGGGTGTTCTCTTTGCGAATTCGGAAAAGGTGAGTGGCCGGTTATCCAGGGCCGAGGGCAGGCGGAACCCGTATTCGATGAGCGTTTGCTTTCGCGACCGATCGCCCGCGTGCATGCCGCGGATCTGAGGCACGGACATGTGTGATTCGTCGATCACGCACAGCCATTTGGACCCGAACTTGTACGAGAAAAAATCGACCAGCGTAAATGGCGGCTCGCCGGGCGCTTTGCCCGTGAGGTGGCGCGAATAGTTTTCAATACCCGAACAATAGCCGAGTTCTTCCATCATGGCGATATCCTGCATGGTGCGCGACTGGAGGCGTTGCATCTCAACAAGCTCGTCGCGTTTTTTGAAATAGGCGAGGCGTTCTTTGAGCTCGTCTTTGATCGTGGCGATGCCTTGTTTGAGCTTGTCCTGAGGGGTGACGAAAAGCTTCGCGGGAAAAATCTGCACGTTCTGAACTGCCCGGCGCTCATTTTTCGGGCTGCGATCCTTGAATCCCAAGGGCATGCGTTCCAGGTTTTCTATCACGCCGTGCTCGAGCGTGATAATGATTTTTTCCGTGCCGTAGGGCAAAAACACTTCGATCTGGTTGCCATGAGCCCGGAATTCGCCGTGCAAGGGATCGTATTCGTTGCGGTGATACTGGAGCTCGACGAGTTGCTGGAGTGCGTGTTCGCGCGTGATGCGCTGCCCAATTGCGAGTTTCATGCTCATGCCCTCGTATTCTTCCGGGTCTCCGATGCTGTAAATACAGGAAACCGACGCGACTACGATTACGTCGTCGCGCGACAAAAGGTCAGTGGTCGTGGCCTGGCGCAGCTGTTCGATTTCGTCGTTGATCTTCGCGTCTTTTTCGATATAGGTGTCCGTGCCTGGCATGTAGGCCTCGGGTTGGTAATAGTCGTAGTAGGAAACGAAGTAGTGGACCGCGCTCTGAGGGAAGAATTCCTTGAGTTCCTGGTAAAGTTGGTTCGCAAGGGTTTTGTTGTGGGAGATGACTAAGGTCGGAAGCTTGGTTTTTGCAATGACATTGGCGGCCGTGAATGTTTTTCCTGATCCGGTCACACCCAACAGCACCTGGTGTTTTTGATGCGCCTTGATTCCTGAAACGAGCTTATCGATCGCCGCCTGCTGGGGCTCGATGGGTTTGAATTTCGATTCGAGTTCGAACATGATAGAATGGATTCATCATACCATGCTCGCTTTTTTATCAGGGAAAATCGTCGAAAAGGATTCAACGCACGCGGTTTTGGAAACCGCAGGCATCGGCTGGCATGTCGTGATATCGCGCGAAACAAGCAGAGTATTGCCCGATATCGGCAAAACAGCGAAGATCCTTACGTTTTTGCGATTCAAGCAGGAAGGTGAGTTCGAATTGTATGGGTTTGCGACGCAGGAGGAAAAAGACCTGTTCGGACTTTTGCTCGGCGTGGATAAAATCGGCCCGAAGACCGCATTGAGCATCGCGGGCGC
Organism: bacterium; assembly: GCA_021813305.1. The sequence goes on along the minus strand of JAKALE010000019.1, from coordinate 385 downwards.
TGCTTCGCCGGATCGTATCAAGTCGGCAATCAAGTTGGGCAAAACCGAGTTTCTGACCAAGGTGGTCGGCGTGACCGAGCGCACTGCGCAGCGCCTGATTGTCGAGCTTGCAAGCAAAATCAAGGAATCGTCAAAAAAATCAGAGCTGCTCGATGCGGACGCGCAAATCGAAGAAGCGCTGGTCGCCCTGGGATTCACCAAATCGCAAATCAGGAAAGCATTGGAAAAAATGGATTCCGACGATGCTGATTTTCAGGTTCGCATGAAACAGGCGCTCCGCCTGCTCTCCGGAAAGAAATAATAATGATCGTTATGTCCGGGAAAAGCGCGCACGATGCCGCGCGTTTTTCTTTTGGCCATTAATGGTTTGCGGTGGTTTTGCTGG
>JAKALE010000018.1 GCA_021813305.1 bacterium | reverse complement strand
GTCGCGCCTTTGAGCGAGAGGCCAATGTGCGGCATGAACACCAGCAGCATGGAGGCTAATCCCGCGAGAATGATGAGAAACGCGAATTTTTTCCAGAACTGGTGCGGGACTTTGTACATGATCCAAAAAACCACCATGCCGGCAACAAGGAACAATACTTGTTTTTGCAAGTAATAGAATGGGTTGTTGTATGCAATTTGTCCCCGTACGGACGACGCGTCAAACAGACTGAACAAACCAAGGCACAAGAGTACGACAAAGAGCGTGATGAGCAATTTGTCCGGACGATGCGGCTTCATGAACTAAGTATAACAAGATTTTTCCCGGATTCGGCATGCAATTTGAAAACATCCCGGGCGGGCCGGGATGTTTTCGCGAAGGATGTGCCGGATGTTTATTTCCGCATCCGCGCCCGTTCCTGCAGACGCCATACGTCGACCAAAAGCGTGCTTCCGATGAAAATGGACGAGTAGGTTCCGGTAAAAATGCCGACCATGAGGGTCAGGATGAACCATTTGAGCGTGTAGCTGCCCCAAATATAGACCGCGACAAGCGCCAAGAGCACGGTAAAGGAAGTGTTGATCGAGCGGGTCAGGGTTTCGTTGAGGCTTTGGTTCACGATGTCCGGAAACGGCGTCGCCACGCGCAGGACGCGCAGTTTTTCGCGGATGCGGTCGAACACCACGATCGTGTCGTGGACCGAGAATCCCATGATGACCAGCATCGCCACGATGAAATTCGTGTCTATTTCAATATGCAAGAAATGGCCGATGATCGCGAAAAATCCCAACGGAATGCTCACGTCATGGAACAATGTGGCGACCGTGATGAGCCCGTATTTCCAGGAGCTGATGGGACGGGATGCATGCCGGAACGCGAATGCGACATAAAGCGATATGCCGATGATGACGAAGATGATCGCCTCGATCGATTTCTGGCGCAACGTGTCTCCCACCGTCGGGCCTACAGTTTGCCATTGGAGTTCGGAAAACGACGGATCGATATTCTTGGCAACGCCGATGAGGGTTTGGTGATCCTGCTCGGTCAGTTCCTTGGTGCGCACCGTGAACAGATCGCCTGATTGCTGGACGATGACGTCGCCGGTTACGGCTTTTTGCAACGCCTGCTCTACAACCGTTTTGTCCAAGGGCTTTGAAAATTGGAATTCCCAATACGTGCCGCCCTCAAAATCAATGCCCGGCCTGAGCCCCCAGAAAACGAGCGACGCAATGCTTGCCGTGATAAGAATTCCCGAGATGACGTAAAACCAGACGCGATGTTTGACAATGCTGATCATATGCTTATGCGCGGAACCATAATTTGCTGTTGACTGTTTTTTGTCCGAGGAATGCGAGAATAAGCGTTCGGGACACGAAGATCGCGGAGAACAAGCTCACCAAAACGCCGATCAGCAGCGTGAGTGCGAACCCGCGGACCGGTCCGGACGTGAATTCGTACAGCACGATTGAGGTGATGATGGTCGAGGCGTTGGAATCGCGGATCGAAGGCCATGCGCGCAAAAATCCTTCCTGAATGGCGTGGGAGACTTCCTTGCCTTTGCGGATTTCCTCGCGCACGCGTTCCAAAATGAGAATGTTGGCGTCCACGGCCATGCCGATGGACAAAATGAATCCCGCGATGCCGGATACCGTAAGCGTGACCGGGATAAGATTGAAGATGACCAATGTCAACGGCACGTACACTGCCAGAGCGATCACGGAGAACACGCCGCCCAAGCGGTAGTACAGGATCATGAATAAGCTGATGAGCAAAAATCCGATAAGACCGGCAAGCACGCTTTTTTGGAACGAATCCATGCCCAAGCTTGCGCCGACGGATTGCTGGGAAATAAGCGTGATGGGAACCGGCAGGGCGCCTTCATTGAGGTTCTGGGCAAGGGTTTTCGCGGCTTGGATCGTGAACTGCCCGGTGATTTGCGCGTTGCCGTTAGGAATTTCCTCTTGCACGACTGGCGCGCTCATGACCTGGCCGTCAAGATAAATCGCGATGCGCTTTCCGATGTTTTCCTTGGTCATCTGATCAAAGAGTTTTGCGCCGTCAGTGTTGAATTGAAGAGTGATCAACGGCTGATACAGCTTCTGGTCGATTTCCACGGATGCTTTTTGGAGATAGCGTCCGGTCAGGTTGGTCGGGGCAAAATAGGGATCCGTTGCAAGCGCGGTTTGGTTTCCCGCTTTTTGCTGATCAAGGATTGCCTGCGTTTCGCTCGCAGTGCGTTCTGTGCGGAATTCCAAAAACGGCGTTTGTCCGATCATCTGGATCGCCTGGTGCACGTCTTTGATGCCGGCAAGATCAACAATGAGGCGCCACTCGTTCCCTGCTTTGGCGACTTCGACTCGCGGTTCCTGTACGCCGAAGAGGTTCACGCGGCGTTCGATCACGTCTTTGAGACCGTTCATGGCGGACTGTTGGTCCGTAGGTGCGGTTGTTCCAAGATCCGCGCGGTATGTAAGCGAAGTTCCCCCCGCAATATCGAGCCCGAAGCGGAACGGCCTCGTCGGATAATCGGGAAGCTGGAATTTCACGCCCTTTGAGGCAAGGAATCCGTTTACTGCATTTTTTGCATCGGTGTAGGGTTGCGGATATACAAAGAGGGCTGCAAGGATGGTGATCGCAAAAATCGCGACCAGCATGCTGCGCGCCTTTTTTTGTTCCGTAACAAGCGGAGAAAAAGCCATAGATTAAAGTATAGTAAAGCACAGAGTATTTTAAATTGCAATTTGCCAGAATGGGTTTACAATTTTTCCATGAATATGAATAAACAAAATTTGAACAACGCTGCCCTTGAGGGAGCCGCACAGGTTTCCAAGGTCGCTCGAGATGAGCGGCTGGGACTTACGGAAACTTCGGAACATCAGAGGGAAAGCGCTATTGGCACAGTTGCCACGGCATTGATGCAGGAGCTTTTTGGAAAATTTCCCGCCAATGAGCGCGCATCAGAGGTCAGGACCACGCCGGCGTTTAAGGAGCTGCATGCCAAGCTGGCAGCGGCGATTATGCAGCAAACGAAGTTATCTTTAGCAGAGGCTTTGCAAGGAATGGACGAAAACTCATTCATGAAGTTTTTGCGTGGTGATGGTTTAACTGTTGGTGGTCATGAAGGGTTAGTGATAGACTTTGACGCTTCTGAAGCCGAACCGCTTTTAGTTGAAACCGTGAAGAAATATTTTTCTTAACGGGTTGCGCAAGCGGCGCAAAATGATTTCTCAAGAATCTGGTATTTCATTATTGAAGGTTTTTGCCTGGTATATTATACTTGTCCTCATCCCCCTATAGCTCAATGGTAGAGCAATGGCCTTTTAAGCCAGTGGTTGAAGGTTCGAGTCCTTCTGGGGGGACATGAAAAAAGACATTCTGCGGGGTGTCTTTTTGTTTTTAGTTATGCACCGTTGACGCGCATGCCAGTCGGGTATAAATTTTTCGCAAGGAGGCTCTGATGGACATATCAGTTTCACCTATTTTATCGGTAGTGTTACTGTTGTTTGTCCTTTGGCGGATTGCGTGTGCTCTTCGGGAAATAAATTGTTCGGAGAAACACGTACACTTGTCCCAGGGGGCAGGAACCTATAAAAGCGGTTTGCTACATTTTTTTAGTCCCCGCGAAGTATGTTCCTGTTGCGGCAAGTGGTTTGGGGGAATGTACATGACTTTTCATAATTAGTTTTCAAAAAAGAACATCCTGGAGGGATGTTCTTTTCGTTTTATCGGAAGAAAATTTCCTTATCCAGCACGCGTTTTGTTTTTTGTACAAGATCCGAGTTTTTCATTTCCGCCCTGATGCGCTCCCTGATCATGCGGAGCTTATTGTTCGGATCGCTCCCCCAGGATGTGCTTCCTTTGTGGATACGGAATACGGAAAAATTCTCATTGACGAATACTGGTTCTTCGTGCTTGAGCATGCGTAAGCAGTGTTCGTAGTCCATGGTTATCTTGAACGATTCGTCGAACAAGCCATAGCGCTTGAACATGGATGTGCGCAAGAACAGGTTGGGATGATAATACAGTGATCCGAACGCGTAGAGCGGCTTGAGCATATCCGGCCATGGCCAGACTATTTTTTTTGTGCCGATACGCACGACATTGTTTCCTACGAGCCAGTTCGTTTTCTGTCCTTTGGCAAAATACTTCGCTGCTGCTCCAAGGCTGTTTTTCGAATAAAAATAATCATCCGCATGCAGAAAACAGATGACCTCGCCTTTTGCATGGCGGATGCCGATATTCATGGCATTGGCAATACCCTTGGGCCTTGCAGAAATCAATCTCGTCGGCGTTTTGGAGTGCCCAGCTTGGTATTGTTCGATGATGTGTATGGTGCGATCAGTTGAATATCCGTCGACGAAGATATGTTCGAAATTTTTGAATGATTGGCGCGCTACCGAGTCAAGGCATTCTTGAAGGTGCCTTTGCTCATTTTTGGTACACGTGATGACGGAAAATAACGGTTTCGCATCCATACGTCATAGTCCGATTTCTTCATGATGCTCTTGCATTGAGGTCAGGGAAATCGAAACGAGTTCCTCGAGTGTAAGGCCGATGTGTTCTGCGCACATGGCGATTTCTTCCCTGCGGGTGCCGCGCGCGAATGATTTTTCTTTGAACCGCTTGAGCACGGTTTGTACCGTGACGTCCGCAAGACTTTTCGATGGCAAGACTAAGGCTGATGCAACGATAAGTCCGGTCAAAGAATCGCCACAGAAAATCGTCCAGTCCATGAGCGATTCGGGTTTGACCCCGGTGTTTGACCAATTGTGCGCAGCGGTCGCGTGTGCAACGTTGTCCGGGATTTCGTATCCCTTTTCTTTTGCCCAGGCGATGATTTGGATTCCCTGCTGGTTGTCCGGTACGCCCTCGCAGTAATCGCCGTCGTGCAAAAGTCCTGCCATCGCCCACTCGTCTTTTGTACCGGCGAGCTCCGCGTCGTTTTTGCCGCGTTTTTTGAGCTCATCATAAACTCCTGCCATGAGCGACTCAACGGCGATCATGTGTTTGACGATGTTTTCCTGTTTGACGTGTTCTCGGATGAGCCCGAGCGCTTGGTTTCTGGTGATCATGGTGTTGTTTTAGCTTACTCCTTGATATCCGCCATTCGCGCACGACTTATACGCGCAAGATTCTGTGGGGTGATCTCAAAGATCGCATGGGGCGTGCCGGCAGCGCTCCAGATGGTTTTGTATTGCACCAGGTCCTGGTCCATGAATATGAATTTGATCGGGGCGTTGTGTCCGAATGCCGGAACGCCGCCGATCGGGAATCCGGTTTTGTCCAATACGAACTGGGCGTCTGCTTTTTCCAGTTTTATTCCGGTGAGCTGTTCGATTTTCCGCGTTGATACGCGGTTTGGGCCCGACATGATGGCAAGCACCGGCTCGTCCCCTGTCTTGAAGATGATGCTTTTTGCGATCTGTCCGAGAAGGCAGCGCGCCTGGTTTGCCGCGTCTTGCGAAGTTTTTGTGGATTCGGAAAACACGAGAATGTTGGCGTCAATGCCTTCTTTTGCTAAAAGCGACTGGATTTTGTCAGTCTTTTCCGATGCGGACATGGTTAGTCTTTAACATCAAGCGAATCCGGAATCAGAAGAACTGTTGTGAATTGTTCCGGTTTCAGGTAGCGGCCAGCCGCACTTTTTACGCCGCCCAGGGTGATTGATTCGATTTCTTTCATGATTTCCGTGTATCCGCGCGGCTGCTCTGCAACCATAATGTCGTGCGCGGCGAAATCAATGATGCGCCCCGGATTTTCGAACATAAGGGAGAGTCTGCCCTTGCGCAGGTCCTTCGCCCGTTGAAGCAGGGACGCGTTTTCTTGGTTTTTTCCAATGACATCAAGTGTCGCGTCTATCGCCTCTTGATAACGGACGGCATCAGTACCGATGTAGATGCTGAAATTACTCACATCGAAGTATTTATCCGTATCTGCGCCGATATCATAGCAGAGCCCGCGCTTGTCTCGTATTTCCTGAAACAGTGGGAAGGAAGCACCGCCGGATACCATACTGGTAAACATGTTTATTGCGGTTGTTTCCTCGTTCTGCGCCTGCGGCAGTGGCGCCAAGAGCAGTATATTTACTTGTTGTACGTCTTTTCTCTTTTCCACAAGCCGTGTCTTGGTCTGAGACAGATTTGTTGCCCTACGCACGTTCTTTTCCGACCGAGGAGATTGCGTAAACGTATTTTCGAACAGTGCGAGCGCCGTTTGGGCGTCGATGTTTCCTGCGATCACGAACGTATAATTTTCGGGTCCGTAATATCGCTCTTTGAATCGGAGGAAGTCAGGGCGGATGAAGCGGGATACGGTTTCTGCGGTGCCGAGCGGCAGTTTGCCGAGTGGGTGGTCTTTGTAGAAAAACGAAAGCCCGGATTCAACCAGGTAACTTTGCGGGTTATCATGGTTCATTTTTATCTCTTCCACGATGTTTTTCATCTCAATCGGGATTTTTGCTTCGGGAAATTGAGAGTGTTCGAGGATTTCAGAGAGAAAAATGAAAATCCGATTCGCATGTTCCGTTGGCACCTGTCCGTAATAGAAGGTTCCCTCCATCGACGTCCATGCGTTTGAGTATCCTCCGATTTCTTCAATAAAGCCATGGACTTCCTTGCTCGTTGGAAATTTATCCGTGCCCTGGAAATGCATGTGTTCGAGCGCATGGGCCAGTCCCGCTTCGTCGGGAAGGATTTCGTCGCGCGAACCCGAATGGACAAGCACGCCTGCAGCGACGGAATTTGCGTGCGGCAAGTGCATGACATACAGCGGCACGCCGGTTTTGGTAACCAGTTTTTCAAAATTGAGATTTTCCATGATTAGTGTTGCACACTCAGCAACTCCACTTCGAAAATGAGCGTTGCGTTGGGCGGAATAAATCCCGCAAATCCCTGGGGACCATACCCAAGATCGCCCGGGATCGTAAGTTTGCGTTTGCCGCCGACTTTCATGCCGACCAGTCCTTGATCCCATCCTTTGATGACTTGCCCCGCGCCGAGTTTGAACGAGAACGGCTGGTTGCGGTCATAGGAGCTGTCGAATTTTTTCCCGTCGGTGAACGTGC
>JAKALE010000017.1 GCA_021813305.1 bacterium | reverse complement strand
GATCCCTGATTTCATTGCGGCAAAGCACGGAAGGAAACAGGTCACCTACCTGCATCCGTTGCTCGAGCCGATCCTTGCAAAAACCTACGGCGTCATCGTTACCCAGGACCAGGTGCTTGAAATCGCGCGCAGGTTCGCGGGATTCACGTACGGGGAAGCGGACATCTTGCGCAAGGCAGTGGGCAAGAAAATCAAAGCGTTGCTTGACGAACAAAAAGACAAGTTCGTGCAAGGCGCGGTGAAAACCCATGGCATGAAGCAAGCGCTTGCGGAAAAGGTCTGGGATTTCATCGAGCCGTTCGCACGCTACGGGTTCAACCGCGCGCATGCAGCGCGCTATGCGCGCATCGCGTACCAAACCGCGTACTTGAAAGCGCATTACACGCCCGCGTTCATGGCCGCGCTTCTTACCTCCGACTTCGGGAACTTGGATCGCATCGCGATCGAAATCAGCGAATGCCAGCGCATGGGCATGAAAATCGTGCCGCCGCACGTGAACAAATCCTTCGCGGAATTCGGCGTTGATCCGGAAAGCAAGAACATCGTGTTCAGCTTGTCCGCCATCAAAGGCGTGGGCGTGGGGGTTGCCGAAGCAATTCAGGAAGAGCGCAAGCAGAACGGTCCGTTCACGTCACTTACCAATTTCGTGGAACGCGTTCCCAAGAACGTGGTGAACAAGAAAACCGTCGAGTGTCTTGCCAAAGTGGGGGCATTGGACACGTTCGGCGAACGCGCACAGATTCTCGCTGCAATAGACCAGATTACGAAATTCAGCGCATCTTTGGACAAACAACAAGGCGCAAACCAGATGGGGTTATTCGGCGGCGTAAGCGGCGTACCAATGAAGTCGACCATCAAGCTTCCCCAAGTGCCTCCTGCGACCAAGAAGGATCGGATGACATGGGAAAAAGAGTTTCTCGGCTTGTATCTGTCCGATAATCCGCTTTCGGAGCATTCCGGAACTCTTGCACAGTTGGCAACGCCCATTGCGCGCGTGAACGAATCCATGGTGGGCAAACGGTTGCGCATCGGGGGCGTGATCGCCTCATGCAGAAGGATCGTGACGAAGACCGGCCATGCGATGCTTTTCACGAGGCTTGAGGACACGTCAAACCGGAATATGGAAGTCGTGGTGTTTCCGAGCACATTGGAACAGAACCCCGGCATATGGCAGGAGGACCGCGTGGTGCTCGTGGAAGGAAGAATCAATGCGCGCGACGGGGAATTGAAGATGGTGTGCGATAGTGTGCGCCCGATCGAGAGCATTTGAAGCGCTGGTTGCGCTTTCGCGCGTTATTCCGTACAATACAGTGCTATGAAAAACCTTTTGAAAAACCTGTTTTTCGTCATCGGCATCTTTGTTGTGCTTTCTCTCGCATTTTCTTTGTTTACGGGAAATAAGACCCAATCAAACCAGTCTATAGCATTGACGGATCTGGCGCGTCGGATTCAGTCCGGGGAAATTAAAAAGATCGATGTACAGGATAACGCGCTGACCATTACCGATACGTCGGGAAAAACCTGGACGTCCGAGAAAGAAGCCGAAACCTCGTTATCGCAGTCGCTTATGAATTTGGGCGTGGATAAGACGAAATTGGCTTCCGTGGACGTCGAATTGAGCCCGAGCTCCGGCTCGAGCTCGATGTGGCTTACCATCCTGATTGACGTAGTCGCGCCGTTTTTGATGATCGTCGGATTGTTTTGGTTCATGTCGCGCCAGGCGCAAAAAGGCATGGCGCAAACGTTCAATTTCGGCAGAGCGAATTTGAAATTATTCGCGAATCCCAAGGAACGCACAACGTTCAAGGATGTCGCCGGCGCCAAAGAAGCAAAGGAAGAATTGCGCGAGATCGTCGACTTTCTGAAACACGCCAAGCGTTTTTTGGATCTGGGCGCGCGTATTCCGCGTGGTGTGCTGCTCATGGGTGCGCCGGGAACCGGCAAGACGCTTTTGGCGCGTGCGATTGCGGGAGAGGCAGGAGTTCCGTTTTTCCATATTTCCGGGTCGGAATTCGTGGAATTGTTCGTGGGCGTGGGCGCAAGCCGCGTGAGGGATTTATTCACCACCGCAAAAAAAGCCGCGCCTGCGATCATCTTTATCGATGAAATCGACGCAGTCGGGCGGCAACGGGGGACCGGGCTTGGCGGCGGACACGACGAACGCGAACAGACGCTCAATCAGATTCTTGTCGAGATGGACGGGTTTGACCGTGAAACCAATATTATCGTAGTTGCTGCAACCAACAGACCTGATGTTTTGGATCCGGCCCTTCTCCGCCCGGGACGCTTTGACCGCCGTATCGTCATTGATCTGCCCGATGTCAAAGAGCGCGAGGAAATTTTGCAGCTGCATATGGCAAACAAGAAAGTGGCGCCAGACGTCAGTGTACACAGGATTGCGCAGCGTACGCCAGGATTCGCCGGAGCGGATCTTGCAAATTTGGTGAACGAGGCCGCACTGTTGGCTGCGCGCAAGAACAAAGAGACGCTCGACCAGGAAGATCTGCTTTCCGCGATGGAAAAAGTCATCTTGGGTCCCGAACGCAAGAGTCATGTGCTTACACAGCAAGAGCGCGAGATTACTGCATATCACGAAGCCGGACATGCCCTGGTCGCTGCGCTGCTCCCGCACGCCGATCCGGTACATAAAATTTCAATCATTTCCCGCGGCAGGGCTGCGGGGTATACGCTCAAACTGCCGGTCGAGGATCAGCATCTGTATACGAAATCGCATTTTCTTGACGAACTCGCGAGTTTGCTGGGCGGGTACGTTGCCGAACAGGTCGTATTCAATGAATTGACTACGGGCGCATCCAACGATCTTCAGCACGCGACAGAACTTGCCCGGAGCTTGGTGACTGAGTATGGCATGTCCGAAAAGTTCGGCCCCATCAGCTTTAATGCGAATGAAGGCATGGTGTTTTTGGGGCGTGATCTGGGGACGGAGCGCGATTATTCGGAAAAAGTCGCGCAGGATATCGATGAAGAAGTGGTGCGGTTTTTGTCCGGGGCTCGCGCGCAGGCAGAACACATTCTGACCCAAAAGCGCACAATCCTGAATGCTATTGCTACGCGCCTCGTGGAACATGAGACGATCGAGAAGGAAGAGTTCGATGCGCTCATCGCGCACTTCGTGCCTTCGGTTCACGGAACGGAGAAACCCGTTTCTTCCCCAAGTCCCAAACGGAAAACGACAAAAAAAGGAAGCAAAGAGGCGCCGCGGTCGGAGGCATGAGCTTCCGGTTGCGACATGGTTCAGTGCGCACTCCTGGATTCGAACCAGGGACCAGACGTGTATAAGACGCCCGCTCTACCGCTGAGCTAAGTGCGCATATCATGGCGGACACGTTTTGTGCCCGTGCGAATAGTATATAATGAAACCATGAAACTGGAAAACAAAACGGTTTTAGTCACTGGTTCGTCCCGCGGCATCGGCCGCGCGATCGTGCTTGCCGCGGCTGCCGAAGGCGCCAATGTTATCGTCAATTACCGTACGAGCAAAGAGAAGGCCGATGAGGTCGTTGCGCTCATTGGTCCGAAGCGGGCTCATGCAATCCAGGCCGACGTGGCCAAGGAAGAAGATGTGCGTACATTAATCTCAGAAACCTTGTTGCATTTTGGAAAGATCGACGTATTAGTGAACAATGCCGGTGCGATTATCAGGCCCGGGGATTGGAGATCCGACATGATGACGTGGCATAAAACGATCGACGCGAATCTCACCAGCGCATGGATCATGATCAAGGAAGTAGCGCCGTACATGTTGAAGCGCGGCAAGGGGGCGATCGTAAATATCGGATCCGTGTACGGCATGTTGGGCGCCGCGGGCGTACTTGCGTATACTTCGGCAAAAGGCGGTTTGGTTACGTTGACCAAAGCGTTTGCGAAAGAACTTGCTCCGTCGGTGCGTGTCAACGCGGTGCTTCCAAGCAATGTCGTTACTGATATGGCCCGTGCCGCCGGCGATCAGCTCATTGAGCAATTCAAAAAGGAAACGGTTCTCCAGCGCATTGCCATGCCGGATGAGATAGCGCATCCAGTCGTTTTTCTTGCTTCCGACGATGCGAGTTATATCACAGGAGAAACGCTCGTTGTTGACGGCGGATATAGCCTTCGATAAGGCGCATTGTATTTTTTCACTTCGGTTTGTACAATACGTGCACGTGACATGAATGAGCAATCGTTTTTCAACTTCAAGCAGGATACCCGCCGTGTTTTGATGATTGCCGGAGGGCTATCGGTGTCATTCATTGTCGCGCTGATCATTTCATTTGGACGGAGTGCAGTCCTCGTAGACGCGATATTACAATTGCGTTCTCAGCTTGCGGCAAACCAGGTCGCATTCAACCAGCTTTCTTCCTTACAGGCGGAACGCCAGCAGGCAGAACCGCTGTTGCAGGATTTGCGGGTCGTGTTTCCCGACGAGGAAGCGTTGTTCACCTTGACCGGATTCATGGAGCAGACAGCCCAGAAAAACAAAGTGCAGGAGACGTTCGCATTCGGGTCCGAATATCAAGGGGACGCGCGCGTACAGAAAAATATCGGTTTCACGTTGAGCGCCGAAGCGCCTCTCGATAGCTTTGTTTCGTATCTGCGCATTCTCGAACAGGCGCCGTTTTTCATTGACTTTGGCAATCTGGAAATCAATCAATCCGGATCCGGATACCAGTTCAATACGGTCGGCAGAATCTTATTGCGATAATCTTTATGGCCATTTTTCAGAAAACAGCAGGATTGAAGCTTCAGGTTGGTAAAAAAGGAGAATACGCGTATCTGATTGTCGCGGTTTCGCTTTCCCTTGTGCTTCTTGGCGCAGCAGGGTATAGTATTGTGTATTCAAGCGGCCTGCTGCAGCAATTATCCGCGCATTCCGGCACCGGCGGCATGCAGGCAACGCATTTTTTCATCTCTCAAGCGCAGTCGGATTCCAGGTTGCAATCGGCACAGCTTTGGCTTAAGGCATTGTCGTACGCGACATCGAGTGCGACGACGACGCCATCCGTGGTTCCTGGGAAAAAATAACGGACTGTGTACGGGTGACTAGCTCAGTGGTAGAGCGCGTCTCTGATAAAGACGAGGCCGAAGGTCCGATCCCTTCGTCACCCACCGGAAACGCACAATCGGCCATTCAAGCGGCCGATTGTGCGTTTCTGCGCTTCTCTGGGGAAAACAAGACAACCCGATGTGGTATACTGTATGCATACCAAAGGTCGGTGCAGGGACGCTGTCGAACGCTCCTTGTATCATTCTTCATAAGTCATACAACTAACATACCTACAATGGATCCATTCAGCGGTATGTCTTTGCAGCTCGTTGATCTGCAGGACGCGTTATACGGAGCATTGGTCCTGGTGTACCAGGAAGTGCTGGTCTTCATTCCAGTGGTGTTGGTCGCGCTGATCGTATTCGTGATCGGCTGGATCATCGCCAGAGGGTTGGGACGTTTGGTCGAGCAAATCGTGAGCCTTACGCGCATTGATTCGTGGCTTGGCAAAGCCGGCGTGCGGACATTCTTCGACCGTGCAGGAATCCGCCTGGACACAAGCAAATTCCTCGGCGAATTGGTGAAGTGGGTCATGATTCTTGCGTTCTTGATGGCTTCCGCTGACATTCTGCGCCTTTCGGCGGTCACGGCGGCAATCAGCGACTTGCTTGGATATCTGCCCAACGTCATTGTCGCGTCGGTCATCTTGCTTTTGACCGTGGTGTTCGGAAATTTCGTCCAGAAAGCGGTGCGCGGCGCGATCAGCGGCGCAAACCTTAAGTCGGCGAATTTCGTGAGCGCCGTGGTCAAGTGGGCGGTGTTTACCTTCGGCTTTTTGGTGTCATTGCACCAGCTGAACATCGCTACGGACGTGATCAACATTGTCTTGATCGGCTTGGTCAGCATGTTTGCGATCGCCGGCGGTTTGGCGTTCGGTTTGGGCGGGCGCGATTATGCGCACGACCTGCTTGAGCGCTTCCGTACGGAAGTCGAAGAGCGATAATTTCTTTAAGAAACCAAAGCAACACATGCCGCGTACGCGGCATGTGTTGTCGTTTCTCTGTGCTATACTGACTGCATGATTATCGACGGAATCGCATTAGCTGATACGTTGTACGCGTCGTTCCGACGCAGCCCGATTATGCGGCGACTTGCAGGCAAAGCCGTGGCAGTCTGTTGCGTGCATCCAAGCGAGGCTACGAAAAAATTCATTGCCCAGAAACGCGCGTTCGCGCACAAACTCGGACTGGAGGTGCGCGTGTACGAGTACGACGAGACGATTACGCAGCGAGAATTCATCAAGGAAATCGAACGCCACAACGCCAACCCCGACGTATGCGGCATCGTCATCCAGCTGCCGTTGCCGAGCCATCTTGATTCCCAGCGCTGCTTTAACGCAATCGATATAAGGAAAGACATAGATGTTATGTCCGATGCCGCATTTCGCAGGTTTTACGATAAAAAATCAAAGGTTATGCCGCCGGTCGCCGGCGCCATTGATTACATCGTTTCACGGCATAATATTCCTGTGAAGAATTCATTCGTGGTCGTGCTTGGCGCGGGACGACTTGTGGGTATGCCGTGTCTTGCCTGGTGCGTGCACCAGGGCGCAGGCGCATGTTCGTTCCGCGCATGGGGCGATGCGGCTCAGACCATGCTGCCACAGGCCGATATCATCATCGCAGGGCTCGGCACACCGGCTGCGGTCAAAGGCGATGGGCTCAAAGACGGCGTGGTTGTGTTTGATGTTGGATTTTCGCGCCACAACGGAAAAGTCACCGGGGACGTTGATTTTGATTCGATGGCGAACAAAGCAAGTTATCTGACGCCAGTGCCTGGCGGCATCGGGCCGCTCACAGTTGCGATGCTGTTCAAGAATCTTATTGAGCTTCAAAAAGAATACAAAACAAAAGCGCGGCCATAAGCCGAGTTTTTGTTTTTTGTGTGGGCAAGGGGGGAGTCGAACCCCCACGACCTTGCGATCAACAGATTTTGAGTCTGTCGCGTCTGCCATTCCGCCACTTGCCCGCGTAGGTCTATTCTACTGGCGAATTGTCAAAACTGCAAGAATTGCTGTATCATTAAAGGCATGGAACCCAAATCAGTTTTTTATCTCGAAGTTGAGAAGATCAAACCCAATCCGTTCCAGCCGCGCAGGGATTTCAATCAGGAATATCTTGATGAACTTGCTAATTCCATCAGGGAATAC
>JAKALE010000016.1 GCA_021813305.1 bacterium | reverse complement strand
CGAAGCTTAAATTGATCGGTATCGGCGGAGCCGGCGGGAATGCGTTGACGCGCATGCAGGGTTTGTTGCGCGGCGTGGAAACCATCGCGCTCAATACCGACGTGCAGGATTTCAAGATGTGTGATGCGTCCCGCAAAATCCAGATCGGAAAAACAATCGCGTCAGGAAGAGGGGCGGGCATGAATCCTGAAATCGGAAGACAGAGCGCGGAAGAAAGCGCCGAAGAGATCGAAAAAACGCTCGAAGGCGCGGAGCTTGTGTTTATCACATGCGGCCTCGGCGGAGGAACCGGCTCGGGCGCGGCGCCGGTGGTCGCGCGCATTGCGCGCAGCAAGGGCATTCTGTGCGTCGCGATTGTGACGATGCCGTTTTCATTCGAGGGTTCTGAACGCCATCATATTGCCACGCAGGCGTGGTCGCAGTTGCACGAATCCGTCGATGCGCTCATCACGGTGTCCAACGATCGTGTGTTCAATGTCATCGCCGCGGACACGTCGCTCAAAAAAGCGTTTTGGCACATCGATGAGATTTTGCGCGAAGGCGTGCATGCCATTTACGACGTGATCATGAAACCCGGGCTTATCAATGTCGATTTCGCCGACGTGAAAAGCATTTTACAGAATTCCGGATCCGCGCTTTTGGGCATGGGCATCGCGCGGGGGAAAGATCGATCGATCGACGCGGCAAAACGCGCGATCGCATCTCCGCTTTTGGACATGACGATCGAAAATGCGCATCGCGTTTTGTTCCATATCGCGTCGCGCGAAGATTTAACCATGCTCGAAGTGCAACAAGCCGCGCAGACCATTACGGGTTCCATCAGCCAGGATGCGCGCGTGATTTTCGGCGCAACCTTCGACCATTCGTTGGAAAAAGGAGATTTGAAAATTACGGTCATTGCGAGCGGTTTCGATGAGCCGCAAAAATCGTTCACCGGACGTTCGTTGCCGCTGTATGAGCGTAAAGATGCGAATCAGTTCAAAACCGAAGACGAATCGGTTGCGCAAAAAGATATCCTGGGCGAGAAAATCAAGCAATTCGAGAATTTGGATGAACCTGCGTTCCTGCGAAGGAAGAAAAACCAGTAAGGTTTTGTATTGCATGCCAAACGCCCCATTCGGGGCGTTTGGCATGCGTCCTAAAAAACAATATTTGTCAAAATCGAACGGCAATTCAGGGTTTTGTCGCGATGGGGTGTCCTGATATGCGGCAAAGGTTCATGAATGCATGGTTTTTTGTCCACTGGACGCATGTGTTCCAGTGCTACAATGCGGCCAGACAAAATAAAAACCATCAAAACGTCTATGCCTCCAACCGTTTCCGCGACCAAAGCCGGCACGCCTAGAGCCGTAAAGGAAATTCATGTTCCGGAAACAATCGTCAAACGTGACGGCAGGATCGTTCCGTTCGAGGCTGGACGCATCGAGTCTGCGCTCCAACGTTGTTTTCTGGATTTGAATCGCGTCCCGACCGTTTCCGTTTCCGATTTGACCGCGCAAGTGGTCAACATCGTGTCGGCCAAGTACTTACAGCCGACGGTTGAGCAGGTGCAGGACATTGCGGAAATGGTTTTGCAGGCGGCAGGGGAATACGATGCGGCCAAACATTATATTTTGTATCGTGCCGAGCACGCAAAGATGCGCGCCGAGCGTCCCATTCCGGAAAATGTGAAGCAGGCGTTTTCGGAATCGGATCAGTATTTTCCGAGCGCGCTTCAGAAGTTCCAGTTTTACGACAAGTATTCCCGGTTCAATTACGAATTGGGCAGGCGCGAAACATGGAAGGAGACCGCAAAGCGCTCGGTTGATTTTCTCAAAGAGCTATCGGAAGAAAAACTTCCCGCGGAAACATACCAAAGAATATACCAAGCGGTGCTCGACATGAAGGTCATGCCGTCCATGCGTCTGTTGGCCATGGCGGGTCCTGCCGCGCGCAAGAACAACATTGCGATTTACAATTGTTCCTATATGCCGGTTGACTCGCTCGACGCGTACGTTGAGGCGATGATTATTTCCATGGCAGGATGCGGCGTGGGATATTCCGTCGAACGCAAATATGTCGAAAACCTGCCACGCATCAAACGCCAGTCCGGAGAGAAGCCAATGACACATGTCATTGCCGATTCGACCGAAGGGTGGGCCGATGCATTACGGAAAGGATTGGAGGCATGGTTTTCCGGCAAAGACATGACATTCGATTTTTCGCTCGTGCGTCCGGCAGGCATGCCGCTTCGCACGAAGGGCGGCAGGGCGTCTGGCCCGGAACCGTTGCGGAAAATTTTGGATTTCGCACGCACCAAAATTTTGTCGCGCCAGGGAAGCTTTTTGCGTCCGTTGGACGCGCATGACATCATGTGCGCGGTTGCCGATGGTGTGGTATCAGGCGGGGTCAGACGCACTGCCATGATCGCCTTGTTCGATTTTGACGATACGGATATGCGTTCGTGCAAATCGGGGACCAACATGAAAGGCAATGAGCAGCGTTGGAACGCGAACAACTCCATGGTTTTGCCGGATCGCGAGTTGACTCAGGCCGAGATTGCACAGTGTTTTCTCGATATTGAGGCTTCCGGGAGGGGGGAGCCGGGATTCTTCTCGCGCCGCGCGGCCCAATTGACGGTTCCCGAGCGGAGACAACAAGCCGATTTCGGAACCAATCCATGCGGCGAAATCATCTTGCGGCCTTACGAATTCTGCAATCTCTCTATTGCGGTTGCGCGCCAGGAGGATACCAAGGAAACACTGAGGGAAAAAGTCGAGCTGGCTGCCATTATCGGAACAATCCAATCTATGGCGACCCATTTCCCGGGACTTCGCCCCCAGTGGGAGCAAAACTGCAAAGCCGAGCGGCTTCTGGGCGTTGACATCAACGGCCAGATGGATTGCCCGGTAGTGCGTGACGAAACAGTCATGTCGGAATTGAAGCAGATCGCAATCAATACCAATAAGACGTATGCGAAGGCATTGGGCATCAATGAGTCGGCGGCCGTCACCTGCGTCAAACCATCGGGGAATTCTTCCCAATTGTTGAACTGTTCGTCCGGCGTGCATCCGCGTTGGTCGGCGTACTATATCCGTAATGTGCGCGTCGGCACCCATACGCCGATTTTCAAGGTGCTTCGCGACGCGGGCGTGCCCATGGATCCGGAGAACAACCAAAAACCGGAAACCGCAACTACGTGGGTCGCGCATTTTCCGGTAAAATCTCCGGACGGAGCGATTGTGCGCAAGGATGCGTCTGCGATCGAGCAATGTGAATACTGGCTTAAATCAAAGACATCTTGGACCGAACATAATCCGAGCGTGACGATTACGTATCTGCCCCATGAGATTTTGGATATCGCGAAATGGGTGTGGGAACATCAGGATAAGCTGGGAGGCATGACGTTTCTTCCTTCGTTCGATGCGCAATACGATCAGATGCCCTACGTGGAAATATCAAGGGAACAATATGAAAAACTCGCCGATGCGTTCCCCCCGATCGATTTTTCAAAGGTGTATCGATACGAGGAAGAGGATTTGACCACGGCTGCCCAGGAACTTGCGTGTTTGGGGGGCGCATGCGATTTTCAGTTGTGACATTCGCGCATAAGAAGGCAAAAATCCCTTGTGAAGGGATTTTTGCTTTTATGAGAAGGGCATGATACACTCAAACCATACATAAACTCTAATTAGAGAACTATCGGAAACGATATGAATGAAATACTTTCAGCGCAGATACGAACGGTATTCGGGAAAAAGGTAGGATCCGTCCGCGCAGCAGGAACGGTCCCCGCTGTTTTGTACGGTCCCGATCTCAAAACCCCGGTCGCATTGTCCGTCAATGCTTCGGAATTTCAAAAAACATTCACCCGTGCGCGGTATAACACTCCTATCACGGTTGCGGTGACGACTGAACAGGGAAGCGTGGAAAATCATAAGGCGCTTATCCATGAAGTTTCTTTGGATCCGGTTCGTGGCTTGGTTGAGCACGTCGATTTTTACCAATTCAGCGCGAAGAAGAAAGTGCGCGTCGAAGTGCCGATTGTGTTGTCCGGAGTCGCTCCGGTTCAGAAGCAGGGCGCATTGATCATGAAAAACCTTGAATCCATCGAAGTGGAATGCTCGCCGCTGCATATTCCCGAGAACATGAGTGTCGACGTTTCCAGGCTTGTTGAGTTTGACCAGACCATTTATGTAAAGGATCTGGTGTTTCCGGAAGGGGTAAGTGCACATTTGGATCCGGAATTGCCGGTTGTTTCAGCCGTACCGCCGATCTCCGAGGCGGAAATGGCAGCTATGGAAGCGAACGTGAAGGAGCCAGTCAAGGAACCGGAACTTGCCGGCAAGAAAGAAAAGACGGAAGAAGAAACAGAATCCGAAGGGCAAAAACCAGGCAAGGCGCAGGGCAAAACGGCGTAAACGTAACATATTCCTCATGGAAAAAATTGAGGATATCACAAGGAGGGTACGCGCGACATCATCTTTTTCTCTTAAACAACGGACAACTTCCAAGGATACCGCCGCATGGGTAATGCGGACGTGGGGTTCGCGTTTTTGGTTTGTGTGTCGCGCCGCGTGCGCCTGTTTTGTCATTGCGGTATTCGCTGCCGGATCCATTGGATATGTGAACGCGCCTATGCAGTTCGGCGGCGCCGTGCTTTTTGCCGACGCGCTTCAGGATCGGGCGACGCTCGAATCCCAGTTGCAGCAGGTGCAGAGTCAGATCGATTCGTACCAACAGAGCATCGCGGACATTCAAGGACAGAAGAAAACGCTTGCCAATGAAATCAAATTGCTCGATGCACAAACCGCGCGCATGAACCTTCAAATCAAGGCGCTCGACCTGCAAATTGAAAGACTCAATACCCAGATTAATGACGTTGGCATTGGCATTCAGGATTCGGAAACGAAAATCCAAGGATCACGCGCAATCCTTGCGCAATCGCTCAACTCGCTTTATCAGATGAACCAGACGTCGTTGTTGGAAATTCTTTTGTCTCAGGACAATTTATCCGGATTTTTCAATGAGATGAATGCCCAGACTTCTATCGAGGATCAGGCGCGCCAAGGGTTGGATACCATCCGGGTTCTCAAAACGAATCTTGAGAATCAACAGGCTGATTTGATTGCGAATCGCGAAGACCAACAGGCGCTGCTCGCGGTCCAGCAGGGTCAGCGCCAGGGACTTGCGCAGACGCGCCAGCAGAAAAACACGCTTCTTGCCCAGACGAAAGGCAAGGAATCGTCGTATCAGAAGCTGTTGCAACAGTCGAACCAGACCGCCGCACAGATCCGTTCCCAGCTGTATCAGCTGCTGGGAGGGGGAGAGATCAAATTCCAGGATGCGCTTCAGTACGCGAATTTCGCTTCGCAAAATTCCGGCGTCCGTGCCGCCCTGATTCTGGCGGTGCTGGACAAGGAATCGGCGTTGGGCAAAAACGTTGGCAAGTGTTCCTGGAAGACGGCCATGAGTCCGACGCGCGACCAGCCGATTTTCGTTCAGATTACCAGCCAACTCGGGTTGAATCCCGATTCCATGCCGGTCTCGTGTCCGATTTTGACCGACGGATCGTACGGCGGCGCCATGGGCATTGCACAATTCATTCCGTCAACATGGGTTCAATACGTTCCTCAGATACAGAGGATAACCGGGTCGTATCCGTCGCCCTGGAATCCGCGCGACGCGTTTGTGGCGACCGCCTTGTATCTTGCGCAGGCAGGAGCCACCAACCAATCGTTTTCAGCCGAACGCGTTGCCGCAGCAAAGTACTACGCCGGATCGCGGTGGCGCTATTACATTTATTCGTATGGCAGTAATGTGATGGACCGCGCCAGTTATTATACCGATCAGATCGCCGCTTTGCAGAGAGCGACATCGTGACGATTCGGGATTCCTTAGCCTATGACGTTTCCGCTTATCGTTTCCGTGGCGCCGTTCGCTATTTTTCTTTCGTTGCTATTGATAACAAAAACGAAATTATCATATGCGGCCGCGGCTGCATATGGCGCCATGGTGATCGTTGCGATCGCCGGGTGGGGCGTGTCGGGAACCGTTGTGGGAGCAGCTTCGGTCAAGGGAATTGCCGTCGCGACGGATATTTTTATCATTCTTATCGGCGCGGTGTTTTTCCTCGATGTTCTCGAGAAACATCACGTCATCGAGCATATTTCATACAGGCTCGAATCCGTTTCCCGGGATTATCGGGTACGCATGATTTTGCTTGCATGGTTTTTGGAGAATTTCATCGAAGGAACTGCG
Organism: bacterium; assembly: GCA_021813305.1. Next base: position 1,435 of record JAKALE010000016.1, on the reverse strand, counting down.
GGGTTCGGCACGCCGACGGCGATCGCCGTGCCGCTTCTGATCGGCATGGGTTTTTCCGCTCTCGATGCGGTTGTGCTTTCCCTTCTTGGAAACAGCGCCTCGGTGGTGTTTGGCGCGGCAGGGGCTCCGATTCGTGTCGGATTTTCTGGACTCGCGGGGCCCTTGGTGCCGCATCTGGCGGCGTTGGCCAACATTCCGGGAATTTTGGTCCCCGTGTTTATGTTGTGGTTTGCGACGCAGGCCAGGCACGAATCATCAAAAGTATTTTGGGAAGCACTGCCGTTCGCACTGGCGTCGGGCATCGCATATATCGGCGCAAGCATGCTGTTTGTTGGATTTGGACAGGAATTCCCGTCGATTTTGGGCGCCGTTGTCGGGCTCGGCATTATGCTGGCATGCATCAGGTTCGGCTGGTTTGTGCCGGTAGCGGTGCGCACCTTGCGCCGGGCAGGGGAACCGGCATCGCGGGTATCGCTTGGCGCCATGGTCGCTCCGTATGCTATGTTGGTCGGCCTTTTGGTGGCCGGCAAAGCCGTTCTTGGTTCGGTGACGCTTGCCTTGCCGTTTGGGGTGCAGCATGTATTTAATGTGTTCAATCCCGGATTCGCATTTCTTGTCGCGGCTGCCGTGGTTGCTATCGCGTGGGGCAAAAAGGTCGAGCTTTCGTTGCCGCGTGCGCTGATGGATGCTGTTGCAAGAACCGCTGAGCCGTTTTTGGTCATCGCTTCCATGTCCGCGGTTACGCAACTCATGATCATGTCCGGCGCGAATGCGTCGGGTCGGCCGTCGATCCTTTCCGTTATCGGTTCTGTTTTTGAAAACCGGTTTATGGGCTTTTGGGCACCGTTTTTGGGCATGTTCGGCAGTTTTGTGACGGGAAGCGCAACGGTCGCCAATATCATGTTTGGCAATGTAGTTGCGTATGTTGCTTCGACGTTATCCATGAGCGTTGATTGGGGCCTGGCGTTGCTTGTCGTCGGAGGGGCGGCGGGAAACATGATTGCGTTGGCTGACATGTTGACTGCCGAAACCGTTGCGGGGATACGCCATCAGGAAATTGCGATTTTGCGCCGCGTCCTTGTTCCGTGCCTTATCTACATTGGTTTGGTCGGGTTGATTGGCCTGTTGTTTATGCGCCCATACGGGCTTTGAGCTTGAATTATCAGGGTTTTCTGGTATACTGTTGAACGGAGGAATCGACTGATCGCCCCGATGTCATGTCGGGGAGGAAAGTCCGGATACTTTTCCCGACGATTCTGTCGGGAGTAACGCAGCGGGTAACGCCCGTCACTAGTGCTTCGCACTAGAATTTTCAAAAACAAATTTCAATAACCAATTGGAAATTGGAGTTTGATACTTGGAAATTCCAGCGCGGAGCGCTGGCAGAGGTGCGAACAGAGACGCCTAGAGCCTAAAGCTTGGTTGGTGCGACCCA
>JAKALE010000015.1 GCA_021813305.1 bacterium | reverse complement strand
AATCGCAAACACTTTGAATTGCTTCATAAAAAAAGAGTTAGTATGACGTAGTGTAACACGATTGACAAATGAGTTAAAGAAACGGAAAATATATGAAATTTCAATTGAATTGGGAAAAATCAAAAACATGATCAAACCAACATCTGCCTCCCCGAACCATCCAGATTCTAAGGAAACCTTTACGACAATAGAAGAGGTCTCGTTTACGCAGGAAGAAATAGAGGCATTGTTAGCGATAGTTGCTCCTACCACTCAAAAAATACTTGAGGAAATGAGTAAGGTCAAAAAAGAATTCCCCCATGAGAAGATTGATTTCTTTGTCCTGGCGCGGGAAATTCTGAAAACGGAATTATAATAATAGGTATCGGATTATGGACACAGGCGCCGCATTGCGGCGCCTGTGTCCATATCTCCGTTTTTCTTAAAAAAATTAGTCGTACTCGCGCATTAAAAGCTGCGCGCGAATCTGACGAATGGTTTCCAGCGCAACCGACACCACGATAAGAATGGATGCGCCGCCAAGACGCAAAGACGAAAGCCCGGTTATGCCCTGCACCATAAGCGGCAACACCGCGATAAGTCCAAGGAAAACGGCACCCGGGAACGTGATGCGATTCAGGACTTGGGACAAAAACGACGCGGTGTTTTCGCCGGGCCTGATACCGGGAATGAATCCGCCCTGCTGCTGAAGGTTTTGCGAAATTTCATGCGGTTCGAACGTGATAACCGTATAAAAATACGTAAACATGAACACGAGCACGAAATACGATATGCCATACAGCAATTGATTGTTCAAAAACGACTGCAGGGTGATTGCAACATTGAGAAGCGCCTGGTTCTTGGATACCGAGAGTATTTGCGCGATGAAACCCGGAAACAAAAGAATGGAGATTGCGAAAATAATAGGGATCATGCCTGCCTGGTTCACCTTGATCGGCAAATACGAAGATACGCCTCCATAAACTTTCATGCCCCGCACGCGCCGCGCGTAATTAACCGGAATCTTGCGCTCGGCGTCGTTGATCAGCACCACACCGACAACCGTGATAAGCCCGATGGCGGCAAAAATAAGGTATGCGGGTATCTGAGACGGGTCGAATACCGCGATATTGCTCGAGATGGCTGCCGGGATGCCCGCGATGATGCCGGCGAAAATGATCAACGAAACGCCATTGCCGATCTGTTGCTCGGATATAAGTTCGCCGAGCCACATGATGAACATGGATCCGGCGGTGATAAGCAAAATATTGAGCAACAGGTCAATCGGAGTAAAAGAGGAAATCACGCCCTGGGACTTGAGGTAATTGAGAAACGCGAATGCCTGAAGTGCCCCCAAAAACACCGTCATGACGCGCGCATACTGATTGAATTTCATCCTGCCCTGCTCCCCTTCCTCGTAATACAAAAGCTTCAGCTGGGGAAACACCATGGTCAAAAGTTGCAAAATAATGGTTGCCGTAATATACGGCTGCACACCAAGCATCGCAACGGAAAAGTTCGACAAAGCGCCCCCGGAAAAGATGTTCACGAGGCCCAAAAACTGATTTTGCGCGAAAAACAGCTTCAATTTCGCCTGATCGGCGCCCGGAATGGGAATCGCTGCACATAGACGCACCACAACAAGAAGCAACGCGACAATAAGGATCTTTTTTGTCAGATCCTTGGCCCGGAACAATTGTTTGAAAAAGTCAAGCATGGATTATTTCACCGTTCCGCCCGCAGCCTCGATTGCGGTGCGTGCGCTCTGGGAAACGGAAACCCCTACAAAGCTCAGTTTTTTGCCAAGTTTGCCTGTTCCCAAAATCTTCACCTGCACTTTCTCGCGCTTGGCAACATGTATCAATCCCTTTTTCTCCAACGTCTTCATACTAACGATCTCGCCCGCGCGGAATGCATCCGCAATACGATTCAAATTGATCGCGAACGTGAAAAGAGCGAATTTCTTCGGTTTATTCACAAAACCAGTTCCACGTTTTTTAGGAATCTTCAAAATCATTTCGCGTTCCTGGGGACGAATCTTGGCGCCGGAGCGGGCGCGCTGCCCTTTCTGGCCTTTCCCTGAATACGTGCCGCGCTTACCGCCGCGACCGATGCGCTTTTTCGATTTCTGATGATGAGTTGGTTGTAAGGTATGAAGAAAAACCATAAGTGAAAATTATTTGGCTGCGCGCAGCTGACTCAATGCCCGGAGTGTCGCCATGGCGTTAGTCAATTTATTCGGCGTGCGCCCAAGGGTCTTGGCGGTCACGTTTTTCACGCCGGCGTATGAAAGCACCACGCGGCTCGCGCCTCCGGCAATAAGCCCATGTGCCTCTTTCGCCGGTTTCAACATGATTTTGGCGCTCGAATGCTTCGCGATAACCTCATGCGGAATCGTGCCCTTGACCAAGGGAACAGTCAAAACATTTTTGCGTGCCTGGAAAACAGCCTTGTCGGTCGCCTGTGCGACATCTTTGCCTTTGGCAACGCCGATGCCGACTTTGCCTTTGCGGTCCCCGATCACCACAACGGCACGAAAGCTCATGCGCTTACCCCCCGCGACAACGCGGGTCACCCTGCGCAATTCGATTGTTTTCTGGTCGAATCCGCTGTCCTTTGAACGTGATACGGTTACTCTTGGCATACCCTTAGAAAGTTTCAATTCTCAATTTACAATTTTCAAACCCAATTATACCTGCAATCCCGCCTCGCGGGCGCCATCTGCAACCTCTTTCGCCCTGCCATGAAACCGGTTGCCGCCGGCATCGAATACCGCCTTGCTAATGCCCTTTTTCTTCGCCAATTCGGCAAGGCGAACACCCAACACATGTGCGGACTGAGTTTTGGTCTGCTTGGCCGTTTTTTCGGTCTTTTTCTGCGCATCCGTTACCGCGACAACCGTTGCGCCTTGCATGTCGTCAATAAGCTGCACGTACATGTGCGCGTTGGAACGAAATACACTGATGCGCGGACGGTCCGCGGTGCCTTTGATCTTTGCGCGTACGCGCGCATGCCGACGAAGCTTGCGTTCAATTTTCAGTTTTTGCTGATCTCCTGTCATAAAACAATTATCTCATCAATTATCCTGCCGCACCGCCGACTTTCTTGCCTGCCTTTTTGCGCACGATTTCGCCCGCATACTTGATGCCCGTGCCTTTGTACGGTTCAACCTTCTTGACCTTCCGAATCTTCGCGGCGAAGAGCCCAACGGCTTCTTTGTCCAATCCTGACACTGTCATAACGTTTTTTCCAACCGTCACTGACAATCCATGGGGAACTTCAAGCTTCACGGGGTGGGAAAAACCGACATTGAGCACCAAATTTGTACCGGACACCTCGGCGCGATAACCGATGCCATTGAATTCCAATCCTTTTTCGAACGGCACATTCACGCCTTTGACCATCCATCCAATGATGGATCCGAATGTGCCCCACAGCGATCGCGTGCGTTTATTCAGTTGGCGAGGAGGGACCACCCGCAGCACATCAGCTTCCTGGACAAGTGTAAATCCGTCCAACGCAAGCGTCTTGGTAAGTTCTCCTTTCGGACCCCGCACCGTCACGATCTGATCACGGACTTCGACGGTTGTGCCCTGGGGAACATGAATCAATTTTTTTCCGATCTTTGACATACGATTGATTAACGGATTTCGCACACTATTTCCCCGCCAAGCTTCATCTTCCTTGCTTCCGTTCCGGTCATAAGCCCCTTGGGGGTTGATATGATGGTCGTCACGCCGGGACGGACGCGCAAGGTGCGATAATCGCTGTACATGCGCTGGCCCGGCTTGGAAACACGTACCACTTGCTTGATCTTCCCTTCCCCCGACGCTTCGTACGAAAGCATAATATCCAAATACCGCTTGCCGGTCTTGCCTGATTTCTCAACCTTGGACAAAAATCCCTTTTCCTGAAGTTTTTCGGCGATGCGCAAGCAAAATCCAGAAAACGGAACCTTCACGTTCTCTTTGCCCACTGCCTGGGCATTGCGGATCATGGTCAACAAATTTGCAACAGAATCTGACATACAAAATTACCAGCTTGATTTTCTTACTCCGGGGATCAGTCCGCGCGACGCCATTTCACGGAAACAAATGCGGCACAAGCCAAAATCCTGGATATAGCCGCGCTTGCGGCCGCAACGGAAACAACGCGATACCTTACGCGACGAGAACTTTGGGGGGCGCGCAGCGCGCGCAATGACTGATTTCTTTGCCATACGGTTTATTTCTTCTTCCTTCTCGGCTTTCTTATATTTGCTTCTTCTCCCTGCTTCTTGAACGGAAACCCAAGACTCCGATATAACGCAAGGCCAGCCTTCCGGTCTCTGATCGTAGGAACCACCGTCACCTGAAGCCCATAGGTCCTACCGAAATCCTCGGTCATGAGTTCCGGAAAAATCACGTGTTCCTTGACCCCCACCGTGCAGATGCCACGCGGGTCAACGACTGACTGGGAAAGTCCGCGAAAATCCCGAACCCGCGGCAATGCGACATTCACGAAACGCTCGAGAAAGTCGAACATGCGTTTCCCGCGAAGCGTTACGCTCATACCAAGCGTATCACCTTGGCGGATTTTGAATCCCGCGATCGATTTGCGCGCGGCACGGATGGATGGATGCTGTCCCGTGATAAGCGAAAGCATCTTGGTCACCTGCTCAAGCACCTTGGTACGCTGGTCTTTCTTGTCTTCGCCCGCGACCAATCTGCCGAATCCCGCGTTCACGACGATCTTTTCTATCCGGGGAACCTGATACTGATTGCGCACCCCGAGCTCTTTTTGCAAGGCCGGGACGATCTGTTTCTCGAATTGGGTAACGGTTACTTCCATAGGATTACAATATTGCTCCGCATCTTTTGCATATGCGCGCTTTCTCAGAACCGGATGTGCTATAGCCAACCCGCGTCGGTTTGCCGCAATGTTTGCATACAATCATAACATTCGATGCATCAATCGCACGGGGCACCTGGACGATCTGACCTTTTTCTTCTGCTTTCTTCGGTTTCACGAATTTCTTGACCAAAAACAGACCTTCAAGGACTACGCGTCCGTCCTGCGGTAAGACGCGGGAAATTTTTGCAGTCTTCCCCTTCTCTTTGCCGGACATCCCCTTCACGGTGTCGCCTTTCTTGATTTTCAAAACAGTCTGGGCCATATTACAAAACTTCTTGAGCCAATGAGGCTATCTTATCAAATCCCGATTCCTTGATTTCGCGCGCGATCGGACCGAATACGCGTCCACCCTTAGGTTCCTTATCTTTGTCCAAAATCACAACAGCATTCTCGTCAAACCTGATGTACGAACCGTCTTTTCTGCGCATAGGAGCCCTCTGGCGCACGATCACGGCTTTGACCTTGTCGTGCTTTTTCACGGGCTTGCGGGGTTCGGCCACCTTCACCGTTCCCATGATGATATCGCCGATCCTGCCATATCGCTTGTTCGATCCGCCGTATACGCGAATACACTGGATGATTTTCGCTCCGGAATTATCCGCGACAATGATCATGCTGCGAGGCTGAACCATGGTTACGCGCGAGATTTAATCATCCACCGGATATCGCGCGACAGCGGCCGGGTTTCCTCGATTACGACTTTATCCCCTTCATGAACTAATCCATTGGAACGAGCCTTGAAACGGGAAGAAATCACCATGCGTTTATGATACTTGGCATGATGCGTCACGCGATCCACGCGTACCACAACGGCATTTTGCATTTTCGCGGAAACCACGATGCCCGTCAATTGTCGCTTATGCGTTTGTTCCATGCTTGCTTTCTAACACAGTTAAGACACGCGCAATTTCTTTCTTCGCCCGCTTCAGCGCGCTCGTATCTTGTACTTTACCTAACGTAAGGTCAAAATTCAAGCGCCGAAGCAGTTCCTGGTTCTCCTTGAGCAAAGCCAGAAGTTCTTCGTGAGTCTTCGAATGGACGTTCGTTTTTTTCATATCGGAATGATTTACGATTCACGCGCGATCACGCGGGTGCGGATCGGCAATTTATACGCCGCTTGATGCAATGCTTCACGCGCCTGATCAGCCGGAATACCGTCGATTTCAAACAAAACCCTGCCAGGTTTTACGGCAAACACATAATGATCAACCGCTCCCTTGCCGCCGCCCATGGTTACTTCGGGCGGTTTTTTGGTCACTGGCTTGTCGGGAAAGACGCGAATCCACAACTTGCCGGTTTTCTTCACGAACTTGGCAAGCACGCGGCGCGCCGACTCGATCTGATTGGACGTCATCCACACACTGCCCAATGCCTGAAGCCCATAGGATCCGAATGCCAAAGTCATGCCGCGCGTTTCGGTTTCGCGGGTACGCGAGCGGCCTTTATGCCACTTTCGGTGTTTGACTTTCTTGGGGGTCAGCATATGCGTTCGTTATTTTTGCTGCTTGTCGTCAGTTAATTCTCCCTTGTAAATCCATACCTTGATGCCGAGGATTCCCTGTGAGATAAGCGCCCTATTCTCCGCATAGTCGATATTCGATCGAAGCGTGATGAGGGGAATTTTCCCGTCCGAAACCCATTCAGTGCGCGCGATATCTCCGCCATTCAGGCGTCCCGCCACGGAAATCTTCGCTCCTTTCACTTCCTTATAGCTGATGATCTTTTCCAAAGATTGCTTGATGACACGACGGAACGGAAGGCGTTTTTCAAGATTCAACGCAATATTTTCCGAAGCAACCTGGGCTGAAATTTCCGGCTTACGCACTTCCTCAACATTCAATTGCACCACGAAATCTTGCGTCGATTTCTTCTTCTTGCGGAACATGCGCACAGTCTGGGTCAGCATTTTGCGCGTTTCCTCAATACCCGATCCGCCATGACCGATAATCATGCCCGGACGCGCGGTATGCACGAATACCTTGACGACATTGCCGCTGCGCTCCACATCGACTTTCTCAATGCCGGCGCGCTTAAACTTCTTCGCAATCGCTTGGCGCAGCAATTCGTCCTCTTCAAGCATAAATTTCATGTCCGCGACATGTTTGGGCAAATAACGCGCGTGCCATTGCTGCGAAATACCGAGGCGATATGCGATTGGGTTGGTTTTATGAGTCATACGATAGAAATACTATATGGCCTTGCGTTGGAAAAGCCTTGTTTTCCCTGCTCCTTGCTGCGGAGCTTTGGTTTGATGCGTCACACGGCGTCCTGTTTTTTTCAGCTCTCCCTGGGAACGCACGCGCTGCTTTGCCCCCGTCTCGTTTGCCGTTTTGGATACCTCGGATTGCATTTGGCGCGCGCCAATTTTCGCCGAGAGCACTACCGTGACGTGGCTCGAACGCTTCAACAAGGGATAAGCCATGCCGTGCCACGTGCGCGACTGCCTGCGCAACGACTGGCCTGCGTCAACGCGAATCAGTTTAACATACAAATCCTGTTTGGCGAGATGATTATTGTGCTCGGCGTTCGCCATGCATGATTTGAGCAATTTCAAGATCGGCGCCGCGCTTTTCTGATGTAAATGCTTAAGGTGCGCTTCGGCCGTCAAGACATCCATGTTTTTCAGGAGCGACGCAACCAGGCGTACCTTGCGAGGCGCAATGCGCAAATTCTTCAGTTGTGCGTGTATATCCTGCATACGAATAAAGAATTCCTGGAGTTATTATTTTGCTTTTTTCTGTCCTGCTGCCGGAGACGGGGCTGCCGGAGCTGCGGCTGCCTTTTGCTTCGCTTCCATTTCTTTCTGGCGCTTACCTCCGTGGCGGATGAATTTGCGCG
>JAKALE010000014.1 GCA_021813305.1 bacterium | reverse complement strand
CATAATAAATTAGGTCCGTTAGGAGGTTTTGATGTCCCCCAACATGATTCTCCAATACGGGAATCATATGTGAAAAGTTATCCTTTATTAAAACAAGGGGCGTCATTAATTGCTAATTATGAAATTGATAAGCCAGAAGAAAAGGATGTTATTTCAGCGGATGAATTACCTTTTATTGGTTGCTTTTTTGGAGAAGGTGACGGGGGCCATGGTCCTCAAGGAGTAGAAATGGCATTTTATCGAGGTTTTGCAGAGCGTGGACTCGTCAAATGGGCTTCAACTGACGATATTTTCCAAGAATTAGCTAAATACGGGAGTCGCTTACCTGTATGGAAGGATGAATTATATTACGAATTTCATCGTGGTTCATTAACAACTCAAGCGATTATCAAACGCATGAACGAGATAGACAAAGGATACAAAGCATTCAGTCAGGCAGATGCCGCTAAGATCAACCTGGACAAACTTGAAAAAGCGGTTACCGCGGCCGGCGGAGAATTCAATGCTGAAGAAGCATACAAAGTCAATCCGATGCTTATGCCCCATGGTACGAGCGCAAGCCCTGCAGAGAAAGCCGCTTACCAAAAATTGCTTGGCGAATTAAAAGGAGAAGATATCAAAAAACTCGGAAAAGATGACGTCACCGGCGAACTTGGGAAGGACCTTGTCTCTAAACTTAACTCCGGTGATAAAATTATAAACTTCACACAGGCATATAAGAGTCACCCTGGATTACGAAGAGGTGGAACCATAAGGGCCGAGATGGAAGCAAAGATGAATGCTGGATAACTGGATGCCGGCATAAGTGAATTATCTCTTGGGCAAATAAAGCAAGTTTTGGGTGATAAAAAAGCGAATAGGGGATACCAAGCACTTCTTCTCACTAGATTACAACACACTTTGGATCCCGAAGACCGGAAAAAACTGGCAGATACCCCGAACATGCAAGGCCTAATCAATCATGTCTTTGCACGTGCTGCTATCACCGCCGGCAAACGAGATGGTGTTGAATTCTTCAAAGCATAAAAGTTTATGGATTTTTCAGAAGCAATTAAATTGAATACGCGCAAATACGGCTACATTGCTGACACGGAAAACGAAACCCCGGAAATCCGCGAATTTCTGAATTCTGAAGGAATTACAAATCTTATAAGACAAATCTGCGAGAAATATGGGCTTGGCGCAAATGTTCAATATGACATCATCCAACTCATTGTCTGGTATGTATCAAAACAAATATCCGAACAGGAATTCGTTAATTTTTTGTCCATGGCTCCGTTGCAGGCAAAATTCCTTTCATTGTTCTTACAAGACCTTCAAGAAAAACTCTGGGATCCGTACGACGCGGCATTGAACCAAGCGAAGATTCCCTACAAGCTCTTAACCAAACTCAATCCCGAGCCGCAAGAAAAAGTCCAGCAATGGCTCGAAAGCGTTGCCAAACAATATCCCGAGCAGCAAGATGACGAGGAAGATTTCGATGCGCTTATTTCCCAACAAACGCAGCTGGAAAAAGCGAGGCAGGATTTCTCTCTTGGAGATCAGATAAAGATCTTCGCGAATCAAACCGCGGCGCAATCCTTGGCGCAACCCCAGGAAATCAAAATCGCGGTTCCCGATACCTCATTCACGCCTGCACAAAACCAAGCAGCCAAACCGATCGAAATCACTGTAAACCAGCCGCAGGTAACGCAAACCCAGCAACCCATAACCCAGGCAAAAACCATTGAACAGCCCGCGGCACAAGTTCGTTTGGAAATCAGCTCGTCGCCTGTCGCGCCACAAATACCGGAGACCGTGCAGCCCGAATCAAAACCCCAGGAACAACCAGCAACATTCTCTCTGCCCTCTATGCGCTTCCAGCCCTTGCTGCAAAAACAAGAAGATATGATACCCAAACAAGCAACGCCATCTGCCGTACTCCAAGAGGCAATGGGCAGCAAGGAGCCGAATCAAACGCAAATGACACAACCAACCGAGATGCCGGAGGCGAAAAAACAAGAATCACCCAAACAACCGGCACAACCTACGGGCAACGTGATTGATTTGACGAATTGGAATGTAACCCAATAACCGTATGCGCTACGAACTTCCCCGCTACATCGAAGAAGAAGCGAAAATCGCAGGACCGTTGTCGATCAAGCAGTTTTTCATTTTTCTCGGAGGCGGCATCGCCTGCGCCTTGTATTTCTATTTTCTCAAAGCCCAGATCGCAGCCCCACTTTCGCTCATTACCTTGGGCGCTCTGGTCGTGGTTGTATTCGGCAAATACAAGGGGCGGCCGATCTCGGGACTTATTGTTAGTGTGCTCAAATATATCTGGTTCCCCCACACGTACGTATGGGAAAAGCCGGACATCCGACAGCAGGATCTGTTCCGTGAAACGCACAAAGTGCAGGAAATCAAAAAAGAGGAAATCGTCACTCATACCGCGGCAACGCCCGAACAATTGCGCGACATCGCAAAACAACTTGATGAAAAGCACCGTCCATGATCGAAACCGCATCATCCCAAACAGCCATTGCCATCGACACGATTCGTGACAGCGTTGTCGTCATGAAAGGCGGAGGATTGCGCGCGCTTTTGGAAACCGACGGCATTAACTTCGTGCTCAAATCACCCGAGGAACAACAAGGAATTGTTGCCGCATTCCAGGAACTTCTGACGTCGGCTGATTTTCCGGTCCAACTCATGGTGTATTCCCAACACGCGAACCTCGACGCATATGTTACGTCCATTCGGGATTTGAAAACAACCGAAACCAACGAACTGCTCAAAGCCCAAATCGACGATTACACACGATTCCTGTCTTCATTCACTGAACAATACAACGTCATGAACAAGCGGTTTCTGGTGGTTGTTCCCTATGACACACCAATGCTCAATGCATCCTTGGTCGGAAAACTGACCGGTCCAGGACAGGAAAAAAGGGCTGGGCTTTCCGAAGAGGAATTTTCCCGCGGCGTAGCGCAGCTCCAAACGCGCATGAATATGGTCCAAAACGCATTATCACGCGTAGGGCTCGGCATCAGACAACTCGATACCCAAGCGTTAGTGGAACTATTCTATAATCTTTACAATCCGCAGCAAAAAGAAATAACCCGTGCAGCATAATCATGGTCGATATTCCATTTTTCACGAAAAAAGACAAAAACCAGCAGCCGGTCGTCAGTCTTGAGCAGGTGAGTGCCGAAGAACTGTATAGCAAAACCGCGGCGACCTTACGCGACATGATCACGCCGACCGGCATGGAAATCACGCCGTCGTTCGTGCGCTTTTCCGATCGCGTCGCGCGCACCATTTTCATCGCGGCGTATCCCAAATTCCTAGACATGGGATGGCTTTCCCCTATCGTAAATCTCAACGATACGGTGAACATTTCCATGTTTTTCCACCCCATGGACACGCAGAAAGTGCTGCAAAACCTGCGCAAAAAGGCGACACAGCTGGAAGCGCAAGTTATTTCCGAACAGCAGCAAGGACTCATCCGCAACCCGCTTTTGGAAACCGCATTGCAGGACATCGAAACCTTGCGCGATTCCCTGACGCGCGGCGAAGACAAGATGTTCTACGTCAATTGCTACATCACTCTGATCGCACAAGACGAGGCGGGACTGGACAAGCTCGAAGGTCAAGTAACCGGCGTTCTGGGACAAAAAATGATCGAGACCAAGCAAGCGGTGTTCCAGCAGTTCGAGGCATACGAATCACACATGCCGCTGGGCAGGGATTCCCTGGACACGCGCACGCCGATCAACATCGGCCCTGCATCCACATTCTTTCCGTTCATTTCTTCGGACCTCATGACCGGCAAAGGCATCTTTTACGGAGTAAATCTCCAGAACAACAGCCCGGTCATTTTTGATCGCTTTTCACTCGAAAACGCCAACGGCGTGATTTTCGCCAAGTCCGGCGCGGGCAAATCATACACGACCAAGCTTGAAATCATCCGCTCGCTTATGTATAAAACCGACGTCATCATCGTCGATCCGGAAAACGAATACAAGCATCTTGCCGACGCGTTCCAGGGAAGCTTTTTCCGTATCGCTATCGATTCGCCCGACCACCTGAATCCCTTTGATATCACGACCATCGGTGAGGATGAAAACCCGGTCAGTGCGTTCAGACAACACATTTTGGACATCATCGGGCTCATCAAAGTCATGATCGGCGACATTACCGCGGAAGAAGAAGCGGTGCTTGACCAGGGAATCAAGGAAACGTATGCATCGCGCGACATCACGCCTGACACGCCGTTTCTTGGCAAAGAGCCGCCGCTCATGGAAGACCTGGAAACTGTGCTTCTGACCATGGAAGGAGGAAAAAGCATCGCGGAAAAACTGTACAAGTACACAAAGGGCACGTTTGCGGGATTCATCAACCAACCGACCACGGTCAACGTGCAAAACCGGCTCACGGTGTTTTCCATCCGGGATTTGGACGAGGAACTCCGGCCGGTCGCCATGTACATCATCTTGAACCACATCTGGAACCTGATCCGCAAGGAACTCAAACGCCGCATCCTGATCGTCGACGAAGCCTGGTGGCTCATGAAAAACAACGACGGCGCAAATTTCCTTTTGTCCGTCGCCAAGCGTGCACGCAAATATTATCTGGGAGTCACGACCATCACTCAAGACATTGACGACTTTTTGCGCTCGCCTTACGGCAAGCCCATCATCACCAACTCCTCGACCCAGTTTTTGATGAAACAAGCGCCGTCGGCCATCGACGCCTTGGTCCAGGCATTCAATCTCACGCCCGCAGAAAAGGAAGTGCTCATGAACCTGTCCGTGGGAGAAGGGCTTTTGTCCGCTGGATCAAAGCACCTCATTGTCAAAATCGTGCCGTCTTATACGGAAGATCAAATCATCACAACCGATCCGTCCCAACTGCTCAAAATCCAGCAAGCAAAGCAACAGCAAAACGCCTAGCATCCTATGCCAGAACCAACCGCAACACCAAAACCGAAAGTTTCAGCAGTTCCGAAAGCAGAAACGGGACAAGCCACTGCCGCGTCGCGCGAAAAACGCACTGATAAAATGTGGCGCGATGCCCAAACAAACGCCGAACAAAGCCTTACCAGTTTCATCGCCGAACCGGAATCCATGAGCGTCATCGCATTCATGTTCGTATTGCTGCCAACCGCGCTTCTGCTCGATCTGCTTAATTTGCTCGATTTGAGCGTCGTCGGCGCGATTGTGCCATACATTACGGATTATACATTCGGCCTCGCTTTGTCGTTCGGGTTGTATCTTGCCGGAAACAAAGATCCCATGCAAATCGCGATTGCGGCGATCGCCCTATTAGTCAATATCTTCCCGGGATTGCGTGATTTCTTTCCATGGACTATCGCAATCTGCGCAGGATTCATCATCTCGCTGCCATTCGTACAACAAGCCATGGGCCGCACCATGGAATTCGTCGGAGAAGCAACAGGAAAAGCGCAAAGAGTGAAAGAAACGGTTCGAGCCGTTGAACAAGCCGCAAAAACGGCAGCGGACATAACATCGAAAATGAAACGCGTGTAAAGCCCTTACATAATCATTTCTGACACGTTACAATGCCCTATATGCGTACTATAAAATCTGCCCTATTGCTCCTATCAGTCTTTCTTGTCGGACTGACATGTCTTGTTGCAAATCCGGCCCATGCCGACTCGAACGCCGTCGTGTTGCTCACCTGGACATCGGACACGTATACCCCGATCTCCTATCAGTCCTACGCGCGCACCCTGCCGGTCTGGGGCGCGACCATGACGTTTTTCGCAACGCCGTTTACAACCCAGGCAGGAACAGGAAAAAATGCCGCAAAAATATACTATACGCCTCAAGATCCGCAGTCGTTTTATTACGTCTGGTACATCAATGGCACCAAGTACGACCAGAGTCAGGGAGAATCATCCTTGACCTATTCGATTGATCCCTATGTTGCCCAGGATTCGATCGATGTGCATGTGCAGATTTTCGATGCCGCGTCAGGAACATTGGTTGCGGAACAACAGGAACATATTCCGCTCACTCAACAGCCACAGGTACTGCTCTACTCGGTCGTCTGCGAAAAGACCTTGCCCGCTGCCCTGCAGGCGTTTTCCGGCGCGCAAGGATCAACCTTGACCATCGCGGCAAAACCATTTTTCTTCAACGTGCCTCAAAAGAATCAGATCCTGTTCACTTGGTATCACAATGGAAACGCGTTGCCGGTAACCGACAATGATCCCTATTCGTTCCAAATCACTCTGCCCAACCAAAAAGCCCAGAATCAATTCACGGTGACGCTCATGAATTCGCTGTACAAACTGCAATACATCACGTCCTCTTTCACCGTACAGGCGCAATAGTCATGTTGGAATTCATTCATACAATCTTTACGGCGCTCACGCCCGTGGCGCATGCAGCCGCCACCTACCAGTGGGAAATTCCGTTTCCTCCTGCTCCGGGAGGCGCTGCGCCCGACACCACGATCGAAAGCGTCGTGAATTACATCTACACCTGGGGTCTTGCCCTGGGCGGCGCGTTTGCGTTTGTCCGGCTTGTCATTGCCGGCATCCAATGGGGAACGTCGGGCACGGTGTTTGCCGCGGGAAATGCCAAGCAGACCATGCAGGAAGTGGCGTTCGGACTCGTGATCCTGTTGGGTTCCTGGCTCCTGCTCAATACGATCAACCCGCAGATCGTCAACCCACAGGTGGAGTTTCCGTCAAGTTTAGGGAATGTAACCAACGACACGTACCAGACCCAACAAGGCACCCAAACCGGAGGAGGACCATCCGGAGCGTTCAATACCCAAGAACAAACAAACACGGCGGCAAGTCTGGGGTTTGGATCCAATTCCGTGGGCAAATCGCTCACCGACCTGTTGCAGAACATTCCCTTGGGAAACGTGAATCCGGACACCTGGCAAGCCGCACAGGAGCCGACGTATGCATACTCGACTGAACAGCGCCAGACGTCAAAATTCAATCCGCCGACTCCGCTCTCATGCGATGCCATTTTCACATCGTCCAATCGCATTCAAGGACAACAAGGATACAGCGGAGTAACGAAATCGCAACCGAATATTACTACGGAAGTCCCTGCAGGGCTTACTGGACCAACTATAACTCCAACACCGACAGGGGGGCAACCCGGACCAACAAAGTACTGCTACTCGCTTCCGTACAAAAACACGAATTGCTCACCCGAAGGGCACGTGCCAAGCATTATCCAGGATCTTATCAAGCGCTGGGGAAGCTCATGCGTAAACGCAGACCAAGTCATTGCGAATCTTGATTTCGAATACCCGCAAATCATCGAATACTCGAAAAAATACGGGATGAACCCATACATGACTTTGACGCTCTGGATCGAGGAATCCTGCGCAGGAGCAAATCCAAGCGCATTCCAACTTGGATGCTCGGATGGCGCATACAATGCGTTCGGACTCAAACCGCCTATTGCTCCTGCGCCAAATCGCGGGACGCCCGAAGAATTATGCAAACAGCTTGCATGTCTGTTCACGTTCAAGCCGGATCCGGCTGATTTCGCGTCATTCATGTGCGGCTGGGCAGAAGGATCAGACAAAGGACGCAACTGCCAATTCACCGCAAACCCCGAATTCACGAATAATGTCGGCACGACCTATATGCTTTTGACCCAGTATGAATCAGACAAATCATGTCTGATTAAATTCGGAGCACCAGGATGTTAACTTTTCTCCACCAACTTTTGCCGTTCCTCGGCTCGGTTGCCCATGCCGCCACCTACCAGTGGGAAATTCCGTTTCCTCCTGCTCCGGGAGGCGCTGCGCCCGACACCACGATCGAAAGCGTCGTGAATTACATCTACACCTGGGGTCTTGCC
>JAKALE010000013.1 GCA_021813305.1 bacterium | reverse complement strand
CTATGCTCAGGCGGCGAATTTTGCCCAGGCGCAGGAAATGACCACGAAGTCGGCAACCGAGGGAACGCTTGTTCATAATGCGATCGAAGCGATATTGAAAGGCGAGCAACCTAAGGTGGATTCCTTGATCGCCCCGACAGTGAATGCATTCCACGATTTCGCCCAGTTCCATGAGATAAAACCGTTGACGGGCGGCATTGAGAAACGCATCTGGAGCCCGAAGCACCGGTTTGCCGGCACGATTGATATTCTTGCCGAAATCAACGGCGTGTTCGGAATTTTGGACGTGAAAACGTCGTCGGGCATTTGGCGCGATTACGGTTTGCAGACGTCGGCGTATATGGGCGCGTTGCAGGAGGACGACGCCTGGGAGAATTTGGAACGCAAGCAAGTTGTGACGCGCTGGATTTTGCGCCTTGACCAGCAGCAGGTGTGTTTGAAATGCGGTGCCAAACGCAGGACCAAGGGCGGCAACGAAAAAATACGCGACAATCATAACGGCTCTAATCACGAGTGGTCCGAGACGCGCGGCGAATGGGAATTCAAGGAACTGCCCGATTTCAAAAACGATTATGAAGCGTTCCTGGCGGCAAAGCGTCTGTGGGAATGGGAAAACGAATTCTGGCTGAAAAAATTGGGATATTAATTCAAATCGCAAAAACATATGGCAGCTTATCAAAGCAATCTGAACAAATTGGTGTTCGACGTCGAAACCGCGGGAGAAAAGTTCGAGGAATTGGATCCGACGACCCAGGAGCTGCTGGAAACCCGGTTCAAAAAAAGCGCGAAAGACGATGCCGAACTCGAATTGGCGAAGCAGCGTTTGTCCTTTTATCCGGAAACATGCCAGATCGTATGTATTGGCATGATGAATCCGGACACGGACAAGGGCGTTGCGTATTATCAGGGCAAGGAGCCGCAATCGTTTGCTCAAGACAATGTGCAGTATGTGCCTTGCGCGAGCGAACAGGAATTGCTTGCGCATTTCTGGGAAGACGCTTCGCGCTATGAAGAATTCATTTCGTTCAACGGCAACACGTTCGATGTGCCGATGATCATGCTCCGATCCGCGGTCCAGGGCATCAGGCCATCCAAGAATCTTGCGGTCAATCGATATCTCAACCTGCAGCCTGCCAATCTCAAGCATGTTGATCTGTTTGACCAGCTTAGCTTTTACAACGCGCGCTGGGGAGGCCTTGGTTTGCATTTTTGGGCGCGTGCGTTCGGGATCGCGTCTCCCAAGGAAGGTGACATATCCGGAGACAAGGTGACCGAGGCGTTTTACGCCGGACGGGGAAAGGAAATTGCCATGTACTGCATGGACGACGTAAAGGCGACTGCAAAATTGTACGAAAAATGGACAAAATTCCTTCGTTTTTCCTAGGATTTCAGGAACTCGGATTTTTACGAGAATACTGTAATTAATTTCCCTTTAAATCGTCTGTAGATATGAGGCAGGATCATTCGAAAAAAAGGCCAGACGATAAGGGGAAACAGGACCTGCACACTGTAGCGGGTTTTGCTGCGTTGTACGACGAATATGCCCAAAAGATATGGGCGCATATTTTCGTGCGCGTGAGGCTGCGTGAGGAATCGAACGATTTGGCATCTCAGGTCTTTTTCAAGACGTGGGAATATGTGAAAAAGGGAAACGCCATTTCGAATACCAAGTCGTTTTTGTACCGGACTGCAGATAACTGTATCGTTGACTGGTATCGATCGCGCAAGAACATCGCTTCGGACCTATCCGAAGAGGAACGCGAGCATCATGAACCCGCATATACCGAGCGGTTCGACGACGCACTTGATGCGTCCGCGCGCGCCCGGGATGTGCACCGTGCGCTTGGCGCGCTTTCCGAAAAGGAGCGGTCGCTGCTTTTGATGCGATTCGTCGAAGAGCTCGAGATCCCTGAAATTTCCCGGATCACAGGGAAGACTCCTGGAGCGATTGCTGTTGCCCTGCACCGCGCGCTCAAGAGTCTGCATCGTGCGTTGGAAACACAATAAATCAATGGAACAGTACTCGGAAGAACAATTGCATACGATCAAACGCCTGAAAACGCTTCGTCCCGAAGTCGCGGATTCGGCGTATCTGCGCGCGGTGCGCGCAAGGCTCCTTGCGACCGTGGAACATGAGCAACATCTGATTGCGCAGCCGTGGAGCGCTTTCGTGTTCCGTTTTTCCGTACGCGGCATTGTCGCTGTCATGATCGCGGGAGTATTGGGTGCGGGCGCGAGTTTCGCGAGCCAATATATTTTGCCGAACAATTTTTTATATCCGATCAAACTTGCGGCCGAACGCGCGCAACTGACGTTGGCGGGCGACGGCGCCGCGTCGCGTATCGCACTCCAGTCGCGCTTTGCGCAGACCCGTATCACGGAAATCCAGAGTTTGGAGTCCGCCAATCAACTTGACGTGCAGGCCGTTTCCAGCGCATTGGGCGAATACATGCAGGCGATTGATCAGATCGCTTCGACAAGCGAACGTATCGCCCGGTCGCAGGATGTGTCCGTGCTTGCTCAACTCGCACAAAGCGAAGCGCAGGCGCGCGACTTGGATGCAAAGATCAACGTGCTTGCCTCGAGTCTTCAGGACCGGCAGCTTCCGCAGGCTATTACCGATCAAGTGCAGTCCGCGGCGCGCGCTTCATACGCGCTCCGTTTGGGCATCGCCGATGAAATCATGGGATATGAAGCAAGCCATCAGACATTTGCCGGCGATGCGCGTTTTGTCAGCAGAGTTTTGTTCGTCCTGTCGGACGATCAGGCAGGGTTGAATGCGCTTTCCGATGCCGCGACGCAGCGGATCCAGGCTGATGCGCACGTTCTTATGCAGGAACAGTCGATCCAAAATCCAAATATAGCTCCGGAAAAACTCGCCATCACGCTTCCGCAAGCCGACGTTCAGTTGCAGCAGGCGCTGGCCGGCATTGAGGGGGAAATTTCCGCGCTTGAGGCAAAGCTTGGCTCGGCGGGTGCTTCCTTCAATGATTCTGAAATGCTCGATATTCTTGGCCGTGTGGCAGGAATCAAAAATGCGCTGGAACAGGCGAACGCCTTGTTGAGCAAGTAGGCTCCGGGCGCTATAGTAGAAACATATGCAGGACGGTTCTGGACCCGTGCGCATCGGCCTTGCCCTTTCGGGTGGCGGTGCACGCGGATTTGCCCATGTGGGAGTTATTCAGGAACTGGAACGCTTGCGCGTGCCTCTATTTTGCGTTGCCGGTACAAGCATGGGGTCGCTGGTTGGGGGGTGGTACGCCGCGAAGGGAAATGTCGACAGCCTGATGGACGTATTTCGGACCCATCCCTGGCGTTCGTTTTTCGAAGTGAGGCATGTGCCGCATAATTTGGGCAGCGGGGGGTTATTCGATATGGCAAAGGTGGAAAAGGAACTGCGTTCGCATCTGGGCACGACCAAGATCGAGGATTTGCCCGTAAAGTTTATGGCGCCGGCCACATCGCTCAAAAGCGGTGCGGAAGTCGATTTCGATTCAGGGGATCTTGTGGACGCGATGTGCGCGAGTGGATCGCTGCCATTCGTGTTTTTGCCGCGCAAACACGGGGACGATTATTTGACTGACGGGGGATTGCTCAACAATCTTCCCATTGATTTGTGTTTAAAGATGGGGGCGGACATTGTATTGGCGGTGGACGTGGGCCATGAGTTCACGGATTTCAATCTGATTGGCAATGACGGAACCGTTTCGTTCAAGCCATGGGAGGTGTATCGCGTTGCCGACGCACTGATCAATATGGTCGGGCAGAAAAACAAAAAATACGATGAGCGAGCATCAAACGTCATGATTATCCGTCCGTATGTGACATATATTGCGACGACGGAATTCGATCGTATGGACGACGCCGTGTTCGCTGGGCGTAAGGCGGTTCAGGACCAGGAGCAGGCGATATGCGAGTTTGCGAAGGTTGTACAGCCTCAAAAAGGGTTCTGGGACAGAGTTGCTGATTTTCTCAAGGAATAATGGAAAAGTTTTTTATCGTCGCGACGCCGATCGGCAATCTGGAAGACATGGGCATGCGGGCGCTGCGCGTACTCAAGGAAGCCGATGCGGTTATTTGCGAGCGCCCGACGCACACCTTGAAGCTTTTGTCGCATTTCGGCATAACGGGAAAGAAAATGATTTCCTATACCGAGACGAACAGGCGTCGCGCGATCCCTGTGATTTTGGGCATGCTCGAAACGCAATCCTGCGCGTTCGTGGTTGATGCGGGCACGATCGGCGTGTCCGATCCTGGTTCAGAGCTTGTTGCCGCGGTGCGCGCCAGCGGTGCTGTAATCGAGTCGGTTCCCGGACCGAGCGCCCTGACTGCGGCCATTGCTCTTACGGGTGAGCGCATGAATGACGTGCGTTTCGTTGGTTTTTTCCCCATAAAGCTCAAAGAGCGGACCGCTTTGCTTGATGAGCTTAAACCGGCACGGTATTTGGCGTTTTACGAAGCTCCTCACCGGATACGCAAAACCATGGAATTTTTGCAAACCGTGGCGCCCCAGTGCCATGCGATCTTGGTAAGCGAGATATCGAAACTGCACGAAAAAATCATCGCAGGAAACCCGACAGCCGTTTTGGATGAATTTAACCGCGATGCGCGCCTCGAAAAAGGCGAGTTTGTGGTGTTCGTGAGAAATTCCTAGACGAGTTTTGCCCGGTATCCGTTGAGGAATGCGCTGCCCGACATTGGTTTTCCAGACTGAGGCTGCACGGTTTCGAGTTCCAGATATCCGTCTCTGCACGCAAAGCAGAGTTTTTTGTTTATCTCCCATAAGCCGTCTGTCAGCCGTATTTTTGCGTCCGCTGTTTGCAGAAAGGGTTTTGCGTTGAGCACCTTGAGCACGTTTGATTTTTTCTCGATTATTATTTCGATCCATGTGCCCGGTTCAAAAGACAGCGCGCGCACGCGGTTGTATGCGTCGTGGACAGTCATGTTTTGTGTGAGTTTCCCGTCTTGCCAGGAAAGCTTTGCTGAAAATGTCGCCTTGTCGTGATTTTGGGATGCAGGAGATATGTTGCCATCAAGCCATTGGGGAATGGTTTTTATGAGCAGATTGGCTCCTTGTTCTGCCAAGCGTCGGTACAGCGATTCGAAATATTCATCGGTGCCGATTTCTGTTTGTTCTTGCGTAAGCACCGGTCCGTGGTCCATGTCCTGATCCAAAAGAATGATCGTTACTCCGGTTTTCGAATCGCCGTGCATGATTGTGCTTTCGATGGGCGATGGCCCGCGCCACAGAGGCAAAAGCGAAGGATGTACATTGAGGACTTGGCGCGGGAACAAGTCGAGCATGGATTGCGGAATGAGCTTTGCGTAGGCAGCGACAACCGCGAATTCAGGTTTGTACGAAGCGATCTGATTTGCGATGTCAGGGTCTTTTTTCAAAGATTCGGGTTGAAGCACGGGGATGCCGTGCTGTTTTGCAACAAGCTTGGCAGGGGACGGGGTGAGGATTTGTTTTCTTCCGACCAAGGCATCAGGCGCGGTTACCAGTGCGCTCGGAATGAAACCTGCTTTCATAAGCTTTTCAAGCACAATTGCTGAAAACCGATTGGTGCCGAAAAAAACAAAGTTCATGTTCTTTTTGCGCGTTTGACCTGCGTCGCGTTGTCGATGTAGAGTGTTCCGTTGAGATGGTCGGTTTCATGCTGGAATATCCAGGCAAGCAGACCGTGCGCTTTCATTTTCACTTTCTTGCCGTATTCGTTGAGGCCGGTAATAGTCACGGTTTTGCTCCGCTTGGATACGCCGTAGGTTCCGGGCACGCTCAGACAACCCTCCTCGATCTCGTCGACGGTTTGGGAGCGTGAAATGATTTCCGGATTGATGAATACGTAGAATTTGCCTTTTTCTGATTTGCTGTACGCAGGTTCGGCAACGAAGAGTTTGATGGAAAGTCCTACTTGGTTTGCTGCAAGGCCTATACCGTTGTTTTCCTTCATGATTTTGCGCATGACCGGAATGAGGTCTTTGATATCCTGGGTTACGGATTTGACAAGCTTGGTCGGCTCGCGCAAAACTTTGGCATTGGCATCGGTGACGAGTTTGATCTTATCCATTGTTTTTTTTGCGTTCTTGTTTGGCGACTTCGTGAAGCATGGCGGAACGTGTTCTGCTTTTGCGCTGGTATGCGGGAGTGAGTTTTTTCTTGAGATTTTTGAGCATACGTTCGTATTTTGAGCGCGTTTTTTGCGCCTGCTCTCCTTCGAGTTTCACTTTGGCGCGTTTTTCCTTGCGCATGCCCAGTTCCTTTTGCTCGCGGTACATCACCCCCAGAAAATAGGCGACTTTATTGGAGAGTTCCTGTTTTGAGATCGTCGCGGTCACTGCCTTGAGCATGGCTGATTTCCCGGCCTGCTTGTAGAGCTTCATATACAAACCGAAGCTCTTTGGGTTTTTGTCTTCGATTTTTGCGCGCACCCATTCGATGAAATCCAGGATATCCTGGTTCTTTTTCGGTTTGGCAATCGCCGGAGAAACGATCGGTTTTCCCATACGGTCATTATAGCGCATCATGCTACAATGGAAAAATCATGGCATTGGTCAGAACGTTTATCGCGATTCCGCTTCCCTATGAGCTCAAACAGGAGCTCGCGTCGGCAGTAGAGCAGGGCAGAAAGGCTGTTCCTATAGCGCGCTGGGTTTCTGAAAACAATTGGCACATTACCGTTATTCCGCCGCAGCAATGGGATGAAGAAGAGATTCCGGGCATCATCCAAGGAATTCAAGAAAACCTGCGCATAGACAACTTTTTGGTTCGTACAAAAAACATAATATTGGGGCCCGATGAAAAAGCTCCGCGGATGATTTGGCTTTCATGCCAGGCTAGCAAGGAACTCGATGCACTGGAGGAACAAATTGTTCTTGCAACAAATGCCATGGGGGTCAACATCGATATGGGCCAGAATAAAATCAAAGAAGATAAAATTCATATCACTCTCGCACGTTTTAACGCAGTATTTAAAAACCGCATTGCATGGCAGCCGAAAGAATTTTCTCATGAGATTCCGGTTCATACCCTCGAAGTGCTGCAAAGCGAACTCAAGCCGTCAGGCGCGGTTTACACGCGTTTAGGAGAAATAGAATTGTCCGAATGACATGGAATATTTGAGGTCATACAAAATCAGGGGCAAAGAGATGCAGTTTCCGATTTATCTGCCTGACGCGACCCGCGCGGTTGCCCGTTCGGTTGACGGCAGGGATTTGCACGAAGTCGGGATCGAAGCGGCCGTGGTAAACACGTATCATCTCATGCATACTCCGGGCGCCACGGTGGTGGAGCAGGCGGGCGGGGTAAAACGGTTTATGGATTGGGATGGTTTTGTGGTTTCCGATTCCGGAGGATTCCAGGTGTTGTCGCTCATATATGAAACGAGTCTCAATGGCAAGATCACCGATGAAGGCGTGTCATTTTACGAAAGCACGAAAAAACATACCAAGACGTTGTTCACTCCCGAAAAGTCGATTCAGATCCAGTTTTCGCTCGGGTCGGACATTGTCATTTGTTTTGACGACTGCCCAGACATGCACGCCACGAAGGAAGAAAACGAACTGAGTGTCCGCCGTACGATCGAGTGGGCAAAGCGGAGCAAAGAAGAATTCGACCGGCAGGTCGAGGCGCGCAAGCTTTCCGAAGAAAACAGCCCGATTCTGCTTGCCGTGGTGCAGGGCGGGGCGGATAAAAGTCTGCGCGAGCAGTGCGCCAGTGCGTTGCGCGATATCGGATTCGGCGCGTACGGATTCGGCGGGTGGCCCATGAACCCGGAAACCAAGAAACTGGACCGGGATATTCTTCAATTCACGGCTTCGTGCATGCCTGACGACAAACCGAAATTCGCCCTTGGCGTCGGCACGCCCCAGGATATCGTGGACGGGTTCGCGATGGGGTATTCGATTTTCGACTGCGTGCTGCCAACGCGCGACGCGCGTCACCAGCGCATGTACGTGTTCCCCAAGAATCCCGCGGCAATCGACTGGAAGGCGGGGGAGCCTATTTTCGAATATCTGCATCTGGAAAAAGAGCGCTATACCAGGGATTTCGAGCCGATCAGTCCATGGT
>JAKALE010000012.1 GCA_021813305.1 bacterium | reverse complement strand
TAGCCCAGGCTCTTTACCAGCATTTATTACCCCAGAAAATATTTTGGATAAACGGTTTTCCAGAAATGCTAAAATTGTGCGGCTGCTTAACAAATATTCAGATAGACCGAATCATGATATAGGTGAGGGTCTTAATACAGCATTTCAGAAAATGAGGGAGGTTAGGTTAAAGAATCCGATTATCAAAAATCTTGGGACTGAAGTTTTGGTAATATTGCCACATGAATATTTAGCTTCCCCGGAAGATCAGATTTTACAATACTTAGATAGTCACATAGAGATAACAAATAAAATAGCCAGGGAGATTACTGGAATTGAATCAGAAAATAAAGTTAAAGGTTGCTTTTACCGACTTAAATATAGGAATCTTATTGAGATGATTCCTGGTAAGAGGGGTATGAATAGTGCCTGGAGAAGAAAACAAGAAAATAATCCTATAACACAGGATGCTAGAAATAACCTGGGGCAGCCTCATCTATTTTAGTGACCACTTATACATCTTGTTGGCTAGAAAGACATTCGGAAAACCTTTATACTATCTGTATAAGTAAATTTTAGGTGATTCATAATTGGGGTGTATATCTGATACATTACATTTATGCCCAAGACAAAAAAATCCGTTACCGAGGACGAACAGAGCCAGCTCTACGGCGAGAAGATTCTGTTCGAGTGGAAAGCAGCCGAGCAGGCCGCGGTCATGCACCTTGCCAAGTACCGCACCACGGTTATCGTCGCAATCGTGCTCATGGCACTGTGGGCGTTGTATAATTCCAACTGGCTGTTTTTCATCATCCTCGGGCTTTGGGGTTTGATCATGATTGTCATCGCGGATGTGAAACCGCGCATCCATGATTTCCGGGTGACCGAGACCGGCATCGCCATCGACGAGCAGATGTTTCCGTACATCGAGATCAAATCGTTCTGGATCAGGCAGGATATACGCAACAAGAAAAAACTGTTCGTGTTCAAGTTCGCCAATCCCATGCGGCAAGCCTTGCACGTGCCGGTGCCTGCGGAGCAGACGGAGCAGATCCGGCTTGCGATCAATGATTACGTGCCCCAGGGCAGGGAAGAGACGAGCCTCAACGACTTACTGGAACGCATGTTCCGGTAGCTGTATTTTCAGAGCCAGGGCTGTTATAATCGCATGAGCTGCATGACGCGGCGTTTTGCCCTCATAGTTTAATGGATAGAACGCGAGCTTGCGGAGCTTGCGATGGGGGTCCGATTCCTCCTGAGGGCACCAGGGAGAGGTGGCTGAGCGGCTGAAGGCGTTGGTCTTGAAAACCAATAGATCCGCAAGGGTCTCGCGGGTTCGAATCCCGCCCTCTCCGCCCGAATTGACGCGCGGAAACAAATACTTTTTCGAATTGATATGAAAATCTCAAGCGGTACGGTGCACGCTTTGCCTGCGGATTTGCGAAAAGCCCTTGCTTCGGATGCCGCGGCGCTGAAGCAATGGGAAGACATCACGCCGCTTTCGCGCAACGAATGGATCTGCTGGACCATTTCCGTGAAAAAATCCGAAACGAGAAAAGAGCATGTCGGCAGGGTTGTTTCCGAGCTCAAAGAAGGCATGCGCAGGCCGTGCTGCTGGCTAGGCTGCATTCATCGCACCGATAAAGCCATCAGCCCTTCGGTGCAGGGGATACTCAGCAAAAGAAACAGGAAACCGTAAAGCCGTTTTGCGCGCCCGCGCATGCGCGTGATATGCTTACTGCATGATCGAAGTACGCGGCATTTCAAAATTCTACGACGGCATCGCGGTCGTTCAAGACGTTTCGTTTACGATCAAAACCGGGACCGTGTTCGGATTTTTGGGTCCCAACGGCGCAGGCAAAACAACGACCATGAAGATGATGGTCGGCATTTCGCGTCCCGACGCGGGCAGCATTGTCATTGCCGGCAAAGACAGCCAGGATCCTGCGGTCAGGGAGCATGTCGGCTACATGCCCGAAGCGCCGTATTTTTACGACCGACTCACGGGATTGGAATTCATGAAATTCTGCGGCGATCTGTTCGCGCGTCCCGATTCGAAACGGGACTACGAGCGCATTTTGGAAGACATGGGGCTTGCCGATGCCGGGTCGCGCGCGATCGCAACCTACTCCAAAGGCATGAAACAGCGCCTGGGATTCGCGCAAGCATTGGTGAACCATCCGCAGTATTTGTTTTTGGACGAACCGCTCGACGGCTTGGATCCTTTGGGGCGCAGGGAAATGAAAAAAACCATCCTCCGTTTGAAATCCGAAGGGACAACCGTTTTCTTCAATTCCCATATTCTGTCTGACACCGAAGAGATTTGCGACGATATCGGCGTTTTGCACCAAGGCGCGCTGCTCTATGCAGGGGCGGTCAAGGAGTTTTGCAACGGCATGCCCCTGGAGGAACGGTTCGTCAAAACGATCGAAACATATTTGCCAAACGCATGAAACCGATCGCCGTCATCGCATACAACGCGTTCAAAGAGACCATCCGCGACAAGGTTCTGTACGGCATCGCGGGGTTTTCCGCGCTTTACATCGTGTTCGCCGTTCTTTTGTCCAAGGTTGCGCTGCAGGACATCACGATCCTGAAAAGCTTCGGGCTTGCGGGCATATATTTGTTCGGCAGCGTGGTGACGGTGTTTTTGGGCGCTTCGATCATTTCGAAAGAAATCGAGCGCCGGACGCTGTATTTTGTGCTTTCCAAGCCGGTGTCGCGCGTCCAGTTCGTGCTTGGAAAATTCTTCGGCCTGGCACTTGCCATTGTGCTCGTGATCGCGCTCATGACCTGCGTATATCTGGGAGTCGTGTTCGCCAACCATGGCGGGTTGGATACGCTCGGACTTGCGGCAGTCGGCTATCAAGTCCTGGAAACCGTGGTTATGCTCGCGGTTTTGACGTTTTGTTCCGTAATCGCGGCTCCCTTGGCCGGCATGCTGATCGCGGTCATGGCGCTGTTCGTCGGACATTCCTTGGGATCGGTGATGGCATCCGCCGAACGCATCGGGGGCGCATTTTTGTGGTTTATCAGATTCGTGTACTACGTGTTTCCCAACCTTGAGAAATTCGACATCAGGAATGCGGCCGTGCACGGCATCGTCGCGCCGTGGCCGTCCGCGCTGCTTGCGATCACGTACGCGCTTGCCTATGCCGTTGCAATGCTGTGCCTGGCGATCGCATTCATGAAACGCAAGGAACTTTGACATGAATGCTCGGCGCATGTTTATGGCGGTCGTGATCGTGGCGCTGCTCGGATGCGCCGCGCTTTTTCAATATGCCTACGATCAGGATCGGGTGCAAAATCCCGTAAGCCAGCCTCCGGCGCTGCCCGTGGGCTTCATCAAGGCGTTCGATCTCGGGCTTCATTCCGCTGCGGCCGGATTTTTGTGGACCAATCAGGTCATGACCGAACTTCCGTTTTTGCCGTACGGGTTTGCCCGATATTCATCGGATTTGGCGACAGTCAATCAGTTGGATCCGCGGCTGAGCATTCCGTATTATTGGAGCGTGCTTATTTTGCCGGATACGAGGTTTCCCGAGCGCATTGACGAAGCGATCGCAATCGGCCAACAGGGGGTCGGCGTCGCCGACCCGGACTGGCGCTTGGCGTTTTATCTTGCGATGGATTACGCGCTCTACAAGGACGATTACGCAAAGGCGGCTTTGTATTTCGACATGGCCGCGCATATGCCCGGCATTCCCGACACGCAGAAAAAATTCTCGGAAAACTACGGCCTGATCCCGAAAACGCGGGAAGCGACCAAGCAAATGTGGGCGTTTTTGTATCAAACGTCGGGCGACGAGACGACCAGGCAGCGCGCGCTGCTCCACATCGAGCGGTTTAACGATTTGGACGTGTTGGAATACGCGGCAAAGCTTTACAAGAAAAAATACAACGTGTTTCCAAAGACGGTCCAGGACATGGTGGACAAAAATATCCTGCGCGCAGCGCCGCAGGATCCGTTCGGTTTTCCGTTTACGATCGACCAGAACGGCATGGCAAGCGTGAAGACGAATTGAACGGTCATGCGAACAGCCCTTGTTCGCCGATTGAAGAAAAGTAAGCGATAACGTGCGGATCGGTGTGTGCTTTGACGGCGTCGATTGAATAGGCGTTTTCCGCCGGGGAACAGAGTTTTTTCATCCACGGCATGTTGATGCCGTCGTATATGGCTTTGTTGATGACTAGCCACTGCCCGGGTTCGTGCGCAATGCGTTCCAGGTCCGTGCGTTCCTTGTCGAACGACGGCGCGCTCAGAATTTCCTTTCCGTGCGAGACCGCCGCTGTGTCGATGCCCTGATAATGAAATGCGCACGAGGACTGCGCGGAAACGGTTTTCATGCCGTATTTGTCGTTTCCGTACGTGATACGGATGTATTCGCGCCCGTACGCGAACGCCATGGCTAACTTCCTGTCTTTGGATTTTTTTGCCGCGTTCACGCACGAACGCATGGCGGCAAGGTCTTTGGATTGCCACGCGCGCAGGAATGCGGCGACATCAGGATCGTGTTTGTCCGCTTCAAGTGTCGCGATAACCGTTTGATCGAATCGTTGCTGCGCCTGGTGCGCGGCGATCGAGAACAGCGCGTTTTTTTCCGACGGGTTGGGCGTTTGTCCTTCCGGGTCGGTAAAGATCAGGCGGATCGAATCTCCTGCGTACTCGTCGACCCATGCGTCCATCGCGATGCCGATGCGGGTAAGGGTTTGCATGAGGGGCAGGAAGATTTCGGAGGCGTCGATGGCGCAGTCCTTGGCGAGGATTTGGGACATAAGGGAGTATCCAGTGACGTCGGGCATGGATGCCGATCCGTCCATTTCCGCGTCGAGCAGGATTGCGTTTTCGACCAATAACGTTCCTATTCCTTCGCCTTGCGGTTTTCCGAGAAGATACTGTTCAAGTTTCTTCGGGGAGACAAAACTGTCGAGCCGGTAGCGCTGCAGGTCGCGCATCTTAGCCACGGAAACAGCCTCGTTCCATTGCGGCGGATAAACCGGATCGGGGTCCTTGTCCGAACGTTCGATACTAAGGGGCCGTATCACAAACACACTCCGTTTTTTCGGATTCAATACCCGGACGAAACCTTCGGGAATGCTGTCGTCGTCATTGGGCCGGTGCACGATGAGCAAGGGGGTGATGGTTTTCGGTTCCTCGGAAAGTTTTGCCTGTTCGATTGCGTCGCTGATGGCCTGATAGTTGAGCGCGTTGTTGGTCTGATTGATCAGGTTGTTGGTCGCCAATTGTTGCGCAACAATGTATTCGCCTTGTTTGGTTGCGCCGAGCATCGCGTAATGCGCTTGCTGGTTTTCGTATGGCGCAAACGCGCACAAAATGTCCTTGGCAAGAAGCGCGGGCTCGGGAATCGCATCGGAGTATAACAGTTTCGCCCATGCGCGAATGGAAGTTTTGAGTTCGGTAATCACGGATGCGCTGTCGTTATAGAGCGCTCCGGTGATGTGCCAATTGCTCGTGGACATGGCAAATCCCGTGTGTTTTTTCGCGAACGCGAATACCTGTTTCCTGATCGCATCGCGCGCCGCGTCGGCGATTTGTTCGGCATTGCGCCCGGGTTCGATTCCGAGCCGCGCGCTCAAGCCGCGCGCAAAATCGTCGTTGTGTTCCATCCTGTTTTTCAATCTCTCCATGCGCAGGCTGATCGCAAAAACGCGCTTTTGCACATTCGGGGAAACGGCGACCCGCTTGGTTTCCTGAAGTTCTTTTTCTTGTTCGAGTATGGTTTGAATAAACAAGGGATTCAGCGGTGAAAGCGAGGCCTTGAGGCAGAATTCCCTGCGTTCGGCCTCTTGGACAAGCTTTTGCAGCGATTCGTCGCCCGAGACGAACCGGTTGGTTTCTGCCGGAGACAGCGGCGCGTAGTCATAGAGACCGTACGGCGCGTCCGTTCTGGATGCGCGTTTCCACGCAATGAAGTCGTCAAGAATCGCATCGCTTTTTTCCGGCGTATCGAATACGCGTTCGACCGATGCGTCGGATTGGTCTTCAAGGCGGAAGATGTGCTTGCCCGCATCGTGCGGTTCGTGCCGGGCAATGGCGTTCAAGCGTTCCATGATTGCATTCAGTATATCATCACGGCTCGGTTTTCATTGACATGCGCGCGTCGGCGTGCAATCATTGAAACTCGGACGCCGGGTTCCATAGGGAATGCGGCATCCGGACCGAATCGTCGGCCAAATATTCGGGTCGCACCCGGAGATTTGGACACCGATTCGCGCAGGGTACGTACCGTGCATCATGATGCAGAAATCGCCGAGCAATCGGCGATTTCTGCGTTCATGATGCTATACTGGTGCAATGGAATCGAAACGGGTGCAGGGATCGAAAAACGTCTTTTTTGTCGGGCTTCTGAGTTTTTTCGGCGGCATCAGCCAGGATATTTTCACGCCGATCTTGCCCTTGTATCTCACTTCCGTGCTCGGTTTCGACAAAGCGTTCGTGGGGCTTGCCGACGGCATCGTGACCGCAACGTCGTATCTGTTCAAAGTCGTTTCCGGATTCGCATCGGATAAGCTGAAAAAACAAAAACCCATCGTATTCGTCGGGTATTTTCTGTCAGGAATCGCGCGTCCGCTTTTGGCGCTGTTCACCGGAGCCGGAGCCATTGTTGGGCTTCGCGCCCTGGACGGCGTCGGCAAGGGGATCAAGGATCCGCCCAAGGACGTGCTGATTGCCGGATCGGCACAGAAGGACGTACGCGGAAAAAGTTTCGGTATCGCCAAGATGCTCGATACGCTCGGATCGGTCGCCGGGCCGCTGATTCTGTTCGGGCTGCTCGCGTGGCTCAAGGACAGCCGGTTCGTGTACCATTGGATTTTGCTTCTATGCGTCATACCGTTGGCGGTCACGCTCGCGGTGCTCGTGTTATTCGTGAAGGAAACAAGGGGAACGCAGGCCGCGCCGCGGGAAACAGGGAAGACGGAGGGGGCTCCGCTTCCGGGCATATTCTTCGCGTTTCTCGCGATTATCGTCGTGTTCACGCTGGGCAACTCATCGGATGCATTTTTGGTTTTGCGCGCGCGCCAGGTCGGCGTGACATTGATTGAGATACCGCTTGTGATCGCGCTTTTCAATCTCGCGTATGCCTTGGCCGCGGTGCCGTTCGGCGCGTTGTCGGACAAGATCGGCAGAATTCCGACCATGCTTATCGGATGGGGGGCGTATGCCGTGGTGTATGCCGGATTCGCGCTCGCCTCGCAGGCATACGTGATTTGGCTTTTGTATGCGCTCTACGGCATTTATTACGCGACTAGCGAAGGCATTGCCAAAGCGCTGATCACTGATATGGTGCCCGATTCATCGCGCGGCAGGGCGTTCGGCCTGTACGGCGCAGTTATCGGATTGGCGACTTTGCCTGCGAGCGTGTTTATGGGATTTTTGTGGGATCGGTTCGGCGCCCAGCCCGCGTTTCTGTTCGGCACGATCATGGCGTGCGTCGCGGCAACCGCATTGACGCTGTTTTCACGCGCATTGAAACGCGATACACTGGGAGGAACGTACCATGTCTCCTGAGCATCAATCCGAATCAAATCTGAAAGGCCGCATGGCCGAGCAGCTGGTCTATGATCTTTTGCGCCAGAGCGGCAACGAGGTGTACCGCATCGGCATGGAGTTTTCCTTGCCGGAAAACGAGCGCGTGCGCACCGCGCTTTCGAAAAGCGCCTTGGTTGGGGATCGCATCAGAAGCACGCCTGATTTTCTGG
Organism: bacterium; assembly: GCA_021813305.1. Next base: position 718 of record JAKALE010000012.1, on the reverse strand, counting down.
TGATTGATAAGCTCGGCACCGCGCATTTGGTCGAGGTGAAATTCCGCTGGAATCCCGAGGGGCATGAGACCGATTACAAGCGCATTGAGCGCGTGCGTACTGCCTGGCCGGAAACCCTGATCGTGTTCGTGAATTGCTCGGAAAGACCATACGTACGCGTTTCCAAGTATCCGTTTTTGGACGAAAACAACGACGTGGTATCCGAATCCATCGAACGCTTCAAGCAGTTCCGTGTCACGAAAAAGATTCTGCAGGAAACCGAAGCATTGGTGGAAAAATATTTAAAACCGACATTGAAAACGCAATAAACCTATGAACATGGATAAACCAACAACGCCTTCGCCGGAAGAATGGCAACGTATGGAACAAAATCTCCGCACCCGCCGCACTGCCGTGTATGAATCGGCAAAACGTCAATATGGAGAGCGAGGCGGAATGTGGTACGCCCAGCGCGTTTTCGAATTCGGGGAAATTCTGAAAAAAGAGTTTCACGATACCTATGATCAGTGCCTTGCGTACCATGTTTTAGCCGGAGGTACTGTTGGCGAACAAAACGAAATGCCATTGCTTGATTTTCCGGAACCCTATTCAGTGCTCGCGTTTTATGACGAGATCGAAGGCGAACTGCCTTCATTGGAACTCTAAGGATTTTCATGGATCATGTGGCGATCATGAAAAAATCCTGGCAGCTGTTGCCCAAGATTTTGTCAGGCGAAAA
>JAKALE010000011.1 GCA_021813305.1 bacterium | reverse complement strand
CTCGTGCTCGTCTCAAACCACGTTCCCTGCGCTGCCGCATGCGCCTCGGCAAGCGCTGCCGCACTCACGCGCAAACCATGCACATGCTGGCGCGCGCTGCACGCGGCGCACCATATGCCGTGCATGAAAAGTTGGACATGGCTGTCCGTAAATTTTTGTTCGCAGCTCGAGCACACGGACAGATCGGGCAAAAAACCGAATAGGAATAGGGCGCGGATTTTAAACTGCGCAGTGACAAGCGCGACGCGATCATTACCTTGTTCCGTTGCCTGCGAAAGACAGGAAAGAAAATGCTCCCATAATCCGAATAATTCCTGGTCGCGCATTTCGTGCACGAACGCATCCATAAACCGCGCGCCGGAAAGTATGGCAGAGAGCGCAACGCGGTCAGCGCGCATGGCATGAAATGATTCTTGTTCCAACGCCCGAGTCACCTGCCAGCCCTTGCTCGTGGGCACAAGCTCAACCCATGATTTGTTCGGAATATCCAGGTGCCCGGCAAGCTTTGCCGCGCTTTTGCGCACGCTCCGGGCAACGGCGCGCACCTTGCCGAACTCGCGGGTCAGAAGCGAATACATCCGGTCGTATTCCCCGATGTCAGTGGCAGACAACACAAACGCCTCAACGCCGTACATAGTGCAGCCAACGCAACAATTCCTACTTTAATTCCTGATCGATTTCTTTTTGCAGCAGCTCCAAGTCCTTGATAAATTTCTCGATATGACCAAGCGTCTCGGTTTTATCTTGCTCGGTTTCCTGTTGGATGCGCGTCAATTCCTGCCACACCCAGCGAAGCGCCTGCTTGGAGGACGCCATGAATTCCCTTGCTTGGACAAGCATATCTCCGATAGTCGGCTGAACTTGTTTAGTCATGGAGTTGCCTTAGTCTAACGCATTAAAAATTCTCTGCCTGTTTGTTTCGATTTGTTCCAGCAATGCCTGCTTCACTCGAGGGTCTTTAATATTATCGATCGTATAGCCCAATACAGTTTCCGTGATAAATACGCGCCCCTTCACCAACAAGGACGTATGTTGAGGGATTCCCGGAATGGAAACATTTTCCAGTCCAATAGAAAATTCGCAACGGTTTCCGATTTGCCGCGCGCTTACGGAAGACACGGGGTCCGAGAAGAATAACTTCGGCGCATTCTGAAGGAGATGGTAGTAAACAACATTCAGTACTTTTTCCATCGCGAAACCATGTTGAGATAACACAAAATCTCTCCCCCCTTCTTCAGGGGATGGATACCAAAAAATCGCATGTTCCTTGCCTGGCTGTCTAAAACTATCCTTGAACGGACCTCCGGGACGGCTATTTTCCGTGATTCCCGGATTCGTATTCAAAGATTCAAGCTCCTGCAGCATCTGTTCCCTTTCTTGTTGATGCACCTGCCCAATCCATTGATCCAGATGCCCATCGACATATCCCGCGAGCAATTTGGTATTTTCAGAAAAATCGAACAACCGACTTCCATACTCGCGAAGCGGGCTCTGTTCAATCAATTCACCGAATAAGCGATTCACTACCTGATACCCGGCATTATTGTTCTGGCTTACTGCCTCCATTGATTCGCCGCGCGCAAGCTGCGCCAACACGGTCCGCGCCTGTTGCGCAACGGACGAAACAGACTCATCCCGCATAACCCCAGGAACAATAAGTTTCATAAGCGCATCCTGCTTGATAGTGCTCAGGAAATCAGCAGGAAGACTGAACTCATTTTTTGTTGTTTCCCACAACCGGTCGAAACGATCCACAAGAAACTGTGCGGTTTGAAGCGCCATTCTCGGATGGGTAAAACGAATTTCTCGTGTATCTTTTGTAATCACTTTCGGCGTATGCGCAAAGGCTTCCGAAGGAGATCTCAGGGAAAGCATTGCCAAATCATCAAGCAACACGAACAAGGCGACAGGGTTATCGTGGGATAACCTCAACACTCTCCCTTGGGCGCCGACCAAAGACACCAATGTTTCCTTACATGCTTGACGCGATTCCTCTTTTTTCGGAAGAGGATTGTTCATAATCACGCGCGCCAGGGTCTTTTGCTGACCCGCGTCGAACTGATTGAATGAAACCCTTACGTTTTCTTTTTCCTCAACGCGCTTTTTCACTTCCTGTTCCCATGAAGAAAGATGATCCTCAATAAATGAAGCGACTTCTGATAAAAGGGACCGCCACTGCGGGGCATCTACCATTCCGCCGCGCAATGCTTCCGGACGGATCACTTGAATAAGTTGAATCAAAAGAGGTGAGGTAATATCGCGGAGGGATGCATGGCGCGGAGATATCGAAGTGGCGATGCCCAAAGAATCCCAATCAATCCCAGGCTCACCGCGCTCAAGTGCTTGCTCATTCGCTTGTTCCAACAAATCAAAAATTGTATTCTGCGTTGTTTCATCCACCTCAATGCGCGGCAATGTTGCTTTTTCCCTGTCATGCTTTTCTACCTGCTCTATCCACGAGGAAAAATCATGCTCAACGATCTCGACGGCTACCGCGAAGATCTTTTTGTTTTTCAGCGCAAGCGGATCAATGAGCTTTATGATGTCATTCAATACGGGGTGCGCGGTGAAAAACGTGCCGCCGCTTTGCGCTACCCGCTCTATTTCAGAACGCATATCCTTCCAGTCGATTCCCGAGGCGCTTGATCGCTTTGTTTTTTCATTTTCCCGCTCCAACAAAGCAACGATTTCAGGTGTTTTTTCTTCGCTCCGCTCTTTGATCACGGATGGATTCGCCTCGCGTATCCATGCGTCGATATTGCGATCAATAAAATATAAGATCGTTAATAATCGAGGCCTTTGGGCGGCAGGAACTACATTGCCATAGCTAAAAGGGTTTTGAGACTCATTCTCGAAAATATCCGATGCGATAATGTGGACAATTGAATTAATCGGTGGGTCCTCTATTTCAATATCGCCCGTCCCGCTATAGCTCACGTCACGGAGCGTTTCCGCCACCCTTTCACGGGTTGCATCGGAGGTCTCATGCTGCAAAAGCGGAACAAGGAAACGAGTAATCTGCTCCTCCTGGTCGTCACTGATAGCTATTTCTTTTATCCATTCTTTCCGATCTTCAAGGCGATCTTCAAGGCGCTTACGCGCATCTACAATCAAGGCATGCAAACCTCGTGTCCTTGCTTGCACCAAACGGATCTTTGCGTCGCGTTCGGCAGGATCAGATATTACCGTTTCAATCACTTCAATGCGTATCGCGACGGCTTTTTCATATGTAACTAATTCTTTTTCTGCCAATGCCAATTCTTTTTCTACGGGACGAGTATCGATGTTTTCCCATAAAGGCCTATGAAGTAAAAGCATTATACTGCTTAGGCGTAAACGAACTGGCCTGCGCAGATCTTCTAACTCGGCATCCCGCCTCTGTTCCTCAATATATTGCAGTTTTTCATTCAATCCTTGCTCCAAGATATCGAGATTCTGCTGCAACGTAGCCAGTGCTTCGCTGAATTCGTCATTATTTTCTGCGGAAAACTTCGGAATTACTTTAATAAAATGATTCAAAGCATAACGCGCATCCCATACGCATTTTCGCAAAACATTCACTTGATCCGCAGTAGTGTCTCCTGGTAATGTTTCGAACGTGTGCTGTAAATTCTGAAATTGATTCTGAACGACCTGAAACTGTTCCATTTGATCCGCCTCCCATTTTTCTTTTCGCTTTTCTCGAAAAACGCTTATTGCCTCAACGATGCCAAACGACGCGAATGCCGTTGCCGCGAGTCCCGCAGCCGTAAGGTTGCTCATCTCTTCTTCGTGCTCACGAGCACGCTTTTGTTGAATAATAGCTTCACTCTGTATGGGCAAATCATCATACATACGTGTTGCATGAATGAACCAATGCAGTGAACGTGCAGCATTGGGACTATTTGCAACTCTCCTGATATCGTTCTCATCAGGAATCCATTTGATAATCCTGATATCTCCGCTCGTTTCTTCATGCGTCAAACCAAGGATCTCAAGAGCGTTTATAATGCCCTCCAATGAAACACCACCACGATATTTTGCGTGTAACCCTACGACATGACCGGAGCTCAGCTTCTCATTCACATCATTTAATGATGAACGAAACTGTTGTTCTTCTTCTTTTGAAGTTTTCAGTTGACTTTGCAGCCGTATTATAGACTGTTGTAAGTTAAAAATCTCATCTACTGTATGCGTTCCAGAATCAATATCTGCTTGAATCGATTCAATTTGAAGCTGAATAAGTTGTTGGTTCCGAACACTATCATTCATACGGAGTTGCAACATGGCAGATAATCCCCCTTGGGTATTAGTGGTATCAACTCCAGGAGTAAGGAGATATCCTTTTTCGCCTACTCCTTGTAACGCATTTTCATGTTCCCCCGACGCAAGCATGACAAGATTTCTCCAAAACCCATCCGCACGATCGTTTCTCACCAACACGTCTATGAAATCCGCGATATCCTGACGTGTAAGCCATTCGCTCTGTTTTTCGAACAATTCCTGGAATTTTTCGTTTTGTGAAACTTCATCTTGCGGCTGCTGCAAAAGATTTTGGAATCCGACTTCGCCTTGATGCTCGTGCATGAACGCATGGATAATGCGATACGCATCCAGGTTATCTCCGTTATATATCGTATAATTCGTGGTCATGCGCGCAAGAAGCTTTGACACATCGGGCTCCGCCAATGCTCGGGCCAATTCCTTTGGTGAACTCGGGGCAGCAATGTCCGGTTGCTCTCCCGCATTAATACGGTCCGCGTTCACTTCATCATAATTCCCATGAACATACCCAAGCGCTTGAAGCGCTACGACCAAATCATACAACGTCCACTGATCAGCATCTGAAAGCAGCATTCCCGCATTCTCGTGATCGGTCAGATCTTTTTTCAACTCGGAAACCAGCTTTTGCCAAAACGGCGAATTATTCCTGTTCTCGTCCAGGATCACTTTCAGGCGGCTCACTGCTTCTGCATTAGCATCAAATGCTCCTGGTTCTTGGTTCACAAGCCGTTCCACTTCACGGGCAAACACTTCGGATTGCTGCCGACGTTCCTGTTCAAAATTGCGCGCCAACGGCGTATCGGTTTTCTTCGCGGGCGCCAACAAGGGATTTTTCCCTTTGATGTTCAAATTTCCGCCTGCCATGCGGGAAAATGCCGTGGCAAGTGCATACACATCCTCGTCGGTAAGTTTTTCCAAAAACCGATCGAAAAGCGTTCCACCAACCACGCCCGCAATGCCCACTACACTTTGAGATTTCATGAGACGCAAAATATGTTTTGCTTGCGCTGCATGCATGCCCTCCTTTTCCATGGCACGTACTTCCTTTTCGACGTACTCCCACATGGAACCGCCGATGTTTTTTTCGAAAAACTTTTTGGCGTCATCAACCGGGAAATCGGCCAAGGCCGGTTCCTCTTTCTGTTCCTGCGGATTGCATAAATCATGCGCCCTTTTCGAAACCGCTTGTTTGTCTTTGATCGATTCCCCGATATCCCTGATCGTCTTATCGAGATCCGTGCGCACCTTCTGCCATTCTTTTTCCCATGCAACCAACTCCTGCCGCTGTTCATTCAAAGCGAGAAGATCCTGTTGCTGCACGGAACTCAACGGAAGAGTCCGCTCAAGAATAGCGATCTGTGAGGAAACCTCGGCGAGTGTTTTTTTCGACTCCTCCTCATTTGTCTGCGCTGTTTTCTGAACCGCGCGAAGACTCTCAAGATTTTGCCTTGCTACATTAACCGATGCATCAATTTTGCTGGTCAAAAAATATTCGGCTTTTTTCAAGTGGTCACTGACCTTTTGAATATTTGCCTCAAGCTTGCGCAGCTCGGATCGCTTCTTGGTACGCTCAAGCTCAAGCTTCTTGATTTTGTTGTTCGTTTCGCTTGTTCCGCCCGACTTCTGACGTTCTTTAATGCGCTCGTCTGCAATTTGTTTATTAGATTTGCTTAAACCATCCAGCAACTCTCTTCGTTCCTCCATCAAACCAGATAAACGAAGTGTCTGATCAAAAACGACGATCCGTGAAAGTGATCTTTCCAAACTATTCGGACCGACGTCCAAGCTTTCTTCGATTTGCTCTTTTATCCTTTTTTGCCCTTTTTTATCAGGCGGCAGATCAAGAGGTGCCATAAAAATACTCTATAATTATACCATAAATCGTGGTACAACGCAAAATCTTACACACTTCATACTTCATAAAGTATATCATTGCACAAACTTTCTGGACACAGAACGAAAAAACCTGATCGCCCAGGCATGCGTGCGCTCGGAACATTCGAGAAACAGGCGTTGCACATCATGCGACATCGTGCGCCGGCTCCATGTTCGCATTGCCTTCTTGTCCGCAACGATGACCGAAGCCAAACGGTGCGTGCGGTCTTTTTCCAGGGCGCAGACAGGAATCGAAAGTTTTTTCGAGCGCACGACATCCTGCGCCACCTTGAGCTGCGCCATGCCTCCGTCGACAAAAATGACATCCGGATACTGCCATTCGGCATGCTTGAACCTTCGTTCCAGCATTTCGCGCATCATGGCAAGATCGTCTTTGGCGGCTGTGGCCATGATTTTGAACCTCCGGTATTTGGACGGATCAAATGCGCCGTGCGCAAACACGGCCATTGCGCCGACACGGTGATCGCCCTGCATCATGGACGTGTCGAATGTCTCGATGCGTTCGATTGCGCGTACGCCGATCTTTTCCTTGAGCCACGCAATGCCCGGCGCGAACGCATCGCCTTGATCATCCTGATCAACCACCGACTGATGGGAAAAAATGCGCTCCAGGCCTTCAAGCTGTTGTTTGACATGCAATGCCCCTTCATAGTCCTGTGCGCGGGAACATCGCGCGATCTGACCGCGCAACGAATGCGCCAGCCGTTGATCGTGACCGAGAAAAATCTGACGCACCGATTCGAGCGTGCGCGCATAATTCTTTGCTTGCGTGCGATCGGCGTGTATTGATTTCACGCAGCAAAACCCGGGACACAACCCAAGATGCGCGGACAAGCACATGCGCTCATGCATGGTTTTGCATGTGCAGAACGGAAAATACTGGCGCACCAGACGCAATGACCGTTTGAGCACCGTACCGTCCACGAACGGACCGACGCATTGGGCCAATGGGTATTGGGACACCTGGTGGGTGACCCATACGCGCGGAAAATCGGGATTGGGTTCGGGCGGCACGAAACACAAAGAAAAATACCGTTTGTCGTCCTTGAGCGCGACATTATACTTGGGCAGCAATTCCTTGATCGACGTTGACTCAACGACCAGTGCCTCGATATCGGAACGCGTCTGCTGTATGGCGAGCGATTGCGCCTCCTCCATGAGCCTGAATTGTTTGGTGCCAGGCTTTGCCGCAACGTACGAACGGATGCGTTCGCGAATATTCGCCGCTTTGCCCACGTACAAAATCGTTTTGTCCGGCGACCGGAAAAAATACACGCCGCTCGTTTCCGGAAGCGAAGCGAGTCGCAAGGGGAATCGGAATATCTTTTTTCGCATCGTACGTTCGTCCCTACGAAATCGATTTCATGAGGCTCTGTCCGGTCATTTCGTGCGGCGCGGGCACGGAAAGCAAATCAAGCACGGTCGGGGCAACATCGGCAAGGCTCCCGCGGATTTCCCGGTCGCCGTACAGAATCTCTCGTTCGGACTTATCCTTGTACCATTGTTTTCCTACGAGCATGCACGGCACCGGATTATCGTTATGATGCGTGTCCGGTTCTCCGGTCGCCGGATCGAACATTTGTTCGATATTCCCGTGATCGGATGTTATGACAAAAGGAATATTCAAATCAAGCGTCGCCTTGGCAATGCGATTGACCAATCCGTCGATGTACGTCACGGCTTGTTTGCCGCGCTCATAGTCGGTCTGATGCCCGGCGGCATCCAGCTGGGGTAAATTCACAATGACGCAGTCGTATACGCGCTCGTCCAGTGCCTCGAACAAACGCGTGACCACCGTTTCCCCCTGCAGTTGAATCGAGGTGGCACCGACTTTACGCTCGGACGGCACGATGATGCGATGCTCGTTTTGGAATGCCTCGCGGTGCAAGCCGTTGAAATGGTACGTGAGCAATTCTTCCTTCATCGACTCGGTCAGCTTCACATGGCGCATGCCGCGCTCGGCAAGCACCTGGCTCAGGGGATTGACGATCGCCTCGCGCGGAAACATGACATTTTGATCGGGCAATGCCCCATATTGCGTCATGGACACGTACGCAACATCCGTAGGGCGCGCCAAGGGAAAAGCCGAGAATCCCGGAGCACACAATGCCTGCGCTGCCTGCGCGAGCCCGTCCTCGCGAAAATTGAAAAAAACAACGGCGTCATGATCCTGAATCGTTTGGGATTTTGCGGATTGCGCGTCCCCGATCATCTGGGGCTCAATGACCGCGTCGGACATGCCGCGCTTGTACGAAGCGTCCAAGAGCGCGCCGACGCTCGCGCTTGCCCTTCCGCCTTGCGTAAGGAGCTTCACGAAGCGCTCGGTCCGGTCCCAGTACGCATTCGTGTCCATGGCATAATACCTGCCGCAAACTGTTGCAAGATTCCCATATCCGGCTGAGTCCATATATTTTTTAATTTCAATTAAATAAGTAAGAGCACATCTGGGAGGAACATCCCTGCCGTCAAGAAAAGCATGAATGAATAAATTTTTTATATTATTTTTCGCAGCAAG
>JAKALE010000010.1 GCA_021813305.1 bacterium | reverse complement strand
TTGCGGAGGATTCTGGCGCGGCGTCGCGTCCAATGTCACGGTCTGTCCGTCGCGTTTCACCTGGAACGTGACGTCAGAACCTGCGAATTGCTTGGTAAAGCCCTGCACATCCTCAATACGCTTGGGATACAGATCATATCCTTGCGCTTTCATATATTCGATCGCATCCCCCTGCTTGAATCCCGAAGCCTCTGCGGGCGATCCGGATTGAACGCCGGTAACCGTCACCGCAATGTCGTGCGCATACTGGCGGTTCGCGTCGCCCAACAACATGACCGTTCCCTTCGCAAACAATGCCCATACGATCAAAAACCCGAGCAGGAAATTCATGAAAATGCCCGCAATAAGCACCAGCATGCGTTTCCACGGCTTTTGCGCGTAAAACGCGCGCTTCTCGAGTTTTTTGCTCTTGTACTCGTTCTCAACCGATTCGTCCGATTTGCCTTCCTCGCCGAAAATGCGCACGAATCCGCCCAAGGGCAATGCATTGATCGAATATGTCGTTTCTCCTATTTTTTTTCCGATGAGGCGCGGCGGAAGCCCAATGCCGAATTCCTCGACCAACAGTCCCTGCTTTTTGGCAACCATGAAATGGCCGAACTCATGGATCAGCACCAACAAACTCAAAACAACCAATGCGACAAGCACCGACACCATGGCTAAACGGTCATGATTTCAGTTTCCTTCTTCTTCGCGATTTCCTCGATCTGCGCATTGAACGCGTCGACTTCTTTCTGCAATTTTTCGTTCATCTGGAATTTTTCGTCTTCGCCGATCTCCTTGGACTCCGCCATTTTCTGGATCTCCTTGCGCACATCGTCGCGCAGCTGCCGGAATTGGATCTTATACTGTTCGGATTTCTGTCCCAGCACTTTGAGCAATGCCTGGCGTTTTTCTTCGGTCAACGGCGGAAAATTCAAGCGCACCAGGTTGCCTTCGCTGGTCGGCATGACACCGATTGGCGATTCCCGGATTGCTTTTTCGATCGACGGAGTCACGGACTGATCCCACGGCTGGATGACCAACGTCATCGGGCCCTGGGAGCTGATTGCGGCGATCTGTTTCACGGGCATCTGTTGTCCGTACGCATCCACCATAATATCTTCAACCAAGGTCGGCGAAATCCTGCCGCTTCGGATCGTGCCTGCATCAACGCGAAACGCCTCGATGACTTTGAGCCATTGAGTTTTGAAATTCGATATGGTGTCACTCATAATTAAAACTGGATGAACGAGGTTATGTTCGTGGTCAATGCCTGCGCGGTCTGCGCGACGTGCGGAATGCCCTGCGCAATGAACAACGGAACGTAATGCGCGGCGAGCACGATGATCACGAACCAACCGACGATCGTCAAAGCTTTGCTCATACGGTGAAGAGCAGTATAGCAGATTACAGGCGTTTCGTCATTACCCAAAAATCCTTATGCTCATAAAAGTCTCGTAACTTCGCTTCTGGTTTATACCCGAGCTTTTCGTAAAATCCGACAGCACGCCACCCGACACCGGTTTCAAGGTACGCCCTATGGCCTTTGTGCCCGCGCGCGTACGCTTCGGCTTGCTTGAGGAGCGTGGCACCGATTCCCGAGCCGCGCGCATCGTGCGCGACCATAAGCGTCGCGATATACAATACGCCGCCCATAAGCGAACCGGACAGCGTGCCCACGATTTTTCCGCCGTCCTTTGCGACAAGGATCACCGGAAGGTTTTCCCAATACCGTTTATCCTTGCGCGTTCCGAAATGTTCCGGATGCACCAACGCCCATTCTTTTTTCGAAAACGCGCGATATGCCCGCGTCTTTTGTTTCAATTGCGAGATTTTTATGCGGGTCATATCTTCATCGCCACGTACTCGAGCGCGCTTTTGAACGTCGATTGACTGATATCAGCCCAACGTTCGGCCTCGACCAGCCTGCGCGCCAAGTCCACGTGCTCGGCCAATGTTGCGGTTCCATGCCGTTTCGTCAAAATATGCGCGTACTCCGGAAGTTCAAGATCCATAAGGATCTGGTCGCGAACCACCGCCTGCCAAAGCGCAAACCACGCATCCGGCTCCATGGCGTTTTGCTCGCGGACTCCGGCCGCCGCGCTGATTTTTTGCCCAGGAGTCGCGCCGCGCGCCTTTTCCAGGATCAACATCGCTTTGATGCGCGATTCGAATTCCTGCATTCCCTTTTCGCGCGTGAGCAAATCATATGCCATGCCTGGGCGCATGAAACAATAGCGCAGGGCTTTTTGTTTCATTTTTCCATCTCCGGGAAATGCCGCAACAAATTTTTCGATATCCGCATCTGCCACCAACCCGAAATTCAATTGCATGAGCCGGGAACGCACGGTATCGAGCAATGCCATGGGCTTATGCGTGACCAATATCACAATCGCATGGCCAAACGGCTCCTCCAGGGTCTTGAGCAGCACATTTTGCGCCTCGACGTCGAGCAGATGCGCATCGTCGATGAGCAATACGCGAAACCTGCCCACCAGCGGTTTTGCGTCAAGAAACGCGATACATCGGCGCGCGCCTTTTGTATCGTACATATCAATGCCTTCGACGTCCTTGACCGCCTCGCGCAACTTCTGGTTCACAAACAGAAAATCCGCGCTTATACCGGATGTTTCCAATTTCGCGCATGCCGCGCACGGTTGCTTCGCACCGACTTCAATGCAGCCGCCCCATGCGCCGCGTTCGCACAAAAGCCCCTTGATGAACGAAACGGCAATGGTTTTTTTGCCGGTTTGTTCAGGTCCCCAAAACAGCAAACTCATGCCGCCTCGCTGTTTTGCAAGCAGTTCCTTGAGAATCCTGATATTTGTTTCGTGCCCGATGAGCATAGTGCATTACGCCCATGCAGGAATTATCGGAATGACTGCACGGACCGCTTGTATATTTCCAAATTGTCCAAAATGATGCCGGTTCCTTTTGCCACGCAAAACATCGCTTCATCGGCGACGTATGCCGGAACCCCGGTTGCTTTATAGATAAGGTCGTCGAGTCTGCGCAACTGCGAGCTGCCTCCAGTCAAAATCATGCCTTTGTCGATGATATCCGCCGCGAGCTCGGGCGGCGTGTCGCGCAAAACGTTCTTGATCGCCTGGACGATTTCCTTGAGCTGCGGCTGAATGGCCTCGGCAACGTCGTTGGACGTCACCTGGATATTGCGCGGCAAGCCCTCGATCACGTCCTGGCCGCGGATTTCCATGGAAAGTTTTTCCTTTTCCGAATACGGCATGGCGCTGCCGACCTGGATTTTGATCTCCTCGGCGGTTTTCTCGCCTACTGCCAAGTTGTATTTTTTCTTCAGAAAATCAACAATGGCGCGGTCCATGCGGTCTCCGGCAATGCGGATAGATGCCCAAGAAACAATGCCGCCCAAGGAAATCACTGCGATTTCCGCTGTGCCGCCGCCGATATTGACGATCATGTTGCCCGTGGGCGAATTAATGGGAACTCCTGCGCCGATCGCGGCAAGCACAGGTTCCTTGACCACGAACGTGTTTTTCGCGCCTGCTTCGCGCGCAGCATCAATGACCGCCTTCTGTTCGGTTGACGTGCTGCCTGCGGGAACCGAAACAAGAATCTCTGGTTTCAAAAACTTCCAAAAGCCGCATGCTTTTGATATGAAATAACGCAAAATCGCCTGGGTCACGCGATAATCCGCGATCACGCCATCGCGCATCGGGCGGTACACGGTGATGTCGGGCGGCGTCCTGCCGATCATGTCTTTTGCTTCCACGCCGATCGCCAAAACCCTGTTTTCCGGCTTTGCCACGGCGACAACCGTAGGTTCCTGGATGATGATTCCCTGGTGCGGCGCGAACACAAGCGTGTTCGCAGTGCCAAGGTCAATGCCGAGTTGCCGAATAATCATGCCTCTATAATACCAGGCGCCTCTCAAAAGGTCAAAATAGAATTGATCTTCAGCTGCAAAAAATTATATTACGAAGAAGCCCTAAGGTTTTAAAATTTCTTTCACCACCTCCCGGTCGTCCCAAGGAATTTTTTTATCCGCGAACACCTGCCATTGCTCGGATCCTTTGCCCAGCATGAGCACGATGTCGTCTTTTTGCGCCAAGCTGATTCCTTTTTGAATCGCGGTTTTGCGATCAGGAATGTTGAACCATGTTTGCCCTTCGATCATGGCTTTGGATTCCACAAGCCCTTGGATAAGTTCCGATGCGATTTTTTCAGGGTTCTCGGTATAGGGATCGTCGGTCGTGATAACCACGCGGTCGCAATACTCGGCAAGCAATCTACCCATCTGAGGCCGCACACGCCAATCGCGATCCCCGCACGCGCCGGTCACTGCGATGATCTTCGCTTTTGCCAAAGGCTTGACTGCTTTGAACAGGTTCTCGAATGAATCGGGCGAATGCGCGTAATCAACAATAACGTCGAACCCTCTGCCCGAACTGATTTTCTCCATTCTCCCGGGAGCAGGAACAAGACGCCTGACCGCATCGCCCAATCCGTCAATCAACTTTTCCAAACCATACAACGTTGCCAATGCCGCAACCGTGTTATACGCGTTGTAATCCCCGATATACGGAACGTCGTAATGCGCGGCATGTCCGTAATATTCCATGTCAAACGACATACCCGATCCCGCGCTTGCGATATTTTTGATGCGGAATGTGTTGTATCCTTTCTGCCCGAACGTCAAAACTCTGCGGCGCAATTTCGCGAATACCGCGCTTGACTCGTCGTCGCCGTTCACCACTGCGACGCGCGTCTTGTTTCCGAACATGCGCATATGAGACATGGTATAGTCCTTGGCTGTTTTATGATAATCCAAATGGTCGGGCATCATATTCGTAATCACTACGGCGACAAACGGAATGCCCCACAGGCGGTGCTGCTTGAGCGCGTGTGAAGAAACTTCAAGCACCACAAACGTGCATCCCTGACGCTTGGCGTCGCGCAAGAATCTGCGCAGAAATACGCCGCCCGGCGTTGTCATCTTCAGTTCGTTAAAGCGTTCTTTGTCCCCGATTTTAATCGCGGCAGTTGAATACAAAGCAGTTTTCTCCCCGCTTGCCTCCAATAGTTGGCTGATAAAATATGCCGTTGTTGTTTTTCCTTTGGTGCCCGCAACGCCGATAACCGGAATTTTTGTCCCGGGAAATCCGTATACAATCGTCAAAAACATTTCCTGAGGCAGATGCCAGAACGCATTGATCATGCCCTCAAGGGGCAGATGCTGGCGCAGGAATTTCTTCAGTGAACCGAATGCACCCATACGCTAGCGGGAAAACAGAGGCAAAATCACCCACAACAATGTCGCGAGCACCAAAAGTAAATACAGGATTTTCTGCGCGGTTTTCATACGTTCGGGAACAACGACCGTTGTTTGGTTTCTTCAAGATAGAAATCGATCGCCAGCAACAAAAGCGCGGCGATGATCGGTCCATAGATAATCCCGATCGGTCCCCACAAGGTCACTCCCGCCATGAGGGCGAGAAACATGATCACCGGATGAATGTCCGTGTGCCTGCCCATGACGATCGGTTTGATAATATTGTCCATCGACGAGGTCACCAAAAGATTGTACGCAAGATACAAAAGCGCCACGATGATTTTTCCGGATGATACGTATACGAACAACGTCGCTGGCGCGTATACCAAGGCCGGTCCCACAAACGGGAACAGCGATGCGACCATCATGACCGTTCCCCAAAACGCAGGCGCGGGCAGGCCGAACAGCCAAAATCCGATCCCCCCGATCGCGCCCTGCGCAATCGCCGTAAGAAAATTCCCGATCAGCAACCCTTCGATGACATAGGTGAACGTCTGAAACACGTGCTTGGTCTCCTGTTCGGATAATGGACTGAGCCGCCCCAAAAGCGACACAAGTTTTTTGCCGTCGCGGACCAAAAAGAAAAACGTGACCAAAAACACGAATAACCCGATGACGATATGGATCATGCCGCCCAAAAAATTGGAAAAGAAATTCGAAATGCCGGTATTGACCGTGTTGAGTACGGGAAACAAAACCGTGCGCAAAAACGCCTGGTCGTCCACGTGATACTGGCGTAAAACCGCCTGGATGTCATGCCAAAGCTCTGACGAAGAAAGATCGTCCAACCCTGCGGCATGCACCATGGCATATGCTTTGCCGTATACCGTGAGAAATTCCGACCACACGTACATGCCCCCGACGACAAGCGGCACGCACACGAATACAAGACTTGTCAAAAGGATCACCAAGGACCCGACGCTCTCGTTCATCCTGAATTTCCGGCACATGCGCTCATAGAGAGGATGCGCAAGCAAGGCAGCGACACATGCCAAAACAATAGGAACAAATATCGGACGGAGCAGGAAAAACGCCGCGCCAACGGCACAAACAAGAAGCACGGATATGACGGGGCGCGTGACGGACGAATTCATTTCTGTAGTGTATCACGTAAAACGCAAACGCCGGAACACAATCAACTTGGTAATTTCTGCCACGAGTAAATACCATGCCGTAATAAGTATGGTTGCGCCCAAAAGAGCGAGTGGCAAAGGAGTGAATCCGAACAAAACTGACCCAACGACGGTTTGTGCAAGCGCGACGCCAACCACAATAGCCGTCAGTGTGCTTACAACAAGTGCAGGGTGTGGTTTGCTTTTTTCGAACAAAAGCCCGCGCGTGCGAATAATATAGACCACCGCGATCTGGGAAATGAACGACGTGATGAACCAGCCGGTCTGAAAAACCGATTCATGGGCGTTGAATATGGAAAGAAGAACCCAGAACGTAATATAATCGAATACGGAACTCACCACCCCGAAGATAAGCATGTATTTTTTGATGAACCCGATATCCCATTTCCGTGGACGCGTGACGGCCTCAGGATCAACTGTGTCCACCGCGATCGTAAACTGGGACGCATCGTAAAGAAAATTGTTAAGCAAAATCTGCGTGGGCAACATCGGAAGAAACGGCAAAAACAAGGAAGCGCCGGCCATGGAAAGCATATTCCCGAAATTCGAACTGAGCGCCATCATCATGTACTTCAGCGTATTTTCCAGCGTCCGCCTTCCTTCCTCGACCCCCTGAATCAAATCATGAAGATTTTTCTTGAGCAAAATGAAATCGGCCGTGTCTTTGGCGACGTCAACCGCGTTATCAACCGAAATGCCCACATCCGCGGCTTTGAGCGATGGCGCATCGTTGATCCCGTCTCCTAGATACCCGACCACATGCTGGTTCTGCTGCAGCGCCTTGATGATACGCATCTTCTGATCAGGCAGTACACGCGTGAAGAGCGTCGCCTGCTCGACCGCCTTGCCCAAAGCTTGCTCATCCATGACGGCGATGTCCGGACCATGCACCACGCCATTCACTTCAAGCCCGATCTGTTGGGCGATTTTCTGTGTCACCAGTTCGTTATCTCCGGTCAAAACCTTGATAGTAACGCCGTACGAACGCATGAGTCGCAATGCCTCGGCGACGGTTTTTTTCGGAGGATCCAAAAACGCAGCGAACCCTAAAAATACCAAATCATGTTCGTCTTCCACGCGATAGGATTGTTGCGGTTCCTCAAGCGCCTTGACCGCAATACCCAACGTTCTGAATCCGTCGGCGCTCAAGGACTCGTATTCTTTAAGAATCTTGTCCCGCGCGTTGTCATCAATCGTTTGCGCATTATCCATCGAGCCCCAGCGTACGCAGGCGCGCAATATTTCTTCGGGAGCGCCTTTGGTAATGATAAACAAACCGTCTTTCTGTTTCGCGATGATCGAGTCGCGCCGGCGCTGGAAATCAAACGGAATCTCGTCTTGTTTTGACCATGTGCGCCGGTCAACGCCTCCCCGCTCCTGGATCGCGCTGTCCAAAGGGCTTTTGATCGCCGTATGGAATATGCTGTTGATATACGCAAATGTGAAAACCTCGTGCGATTCTTCGCCGACGCAATCGACGCATTTGATCAAAGAAATTTTGTCTTCGGTAAGCGTGCCGGTTTTGTCCGTGCACAAAATATCCATGCTTCCGAAATCCTGGATCGCTGACAATTTTTTTACAATGATGCCGCGTTTCCCCATGGCAAGTGACCCATGCGACAAATTCAACGTGATGATCATGGGCAAAAGTTCCGGCGTCAACCCGACTGCCAGGGCCAGCGCAAACAAAAACGATTCGAACAATGAATGCTTGGTCAGGGCATTCACTGCGAAAATGAACACGACCAAAACCATGATCACCCGTACAATAAGCATACTGAATGACCGCACGCCGCGGTCGAACTCGGTCTGGCCTTGTGCATGCGCCAGCGTCTGGGCGATGGCACTGAATTTCGTTTCCTTTCCGGTCTTGTCCACGCGCATGAGCGCTTTTCCCGTCACCACGCTCGTGCCCATGAACACCAAGTCATTTTGGTGCTTCTCCGCGGGAAACGATTCGCCGGTAAGCGACGCTTCGTTCAAAAAGAAATCCTCGGCTTCGATGACACTGCCGTCCGCGGGTACAAGGTTTCCCGGGACCAGCACCACGTGATCGCCAGGCACGACATACGCAAGCTCAACGGACTTTTGTTTCCCGTCCCTGATCACCGTAACCGTGAGCTTCACCCGTTCCTGCAACTCTTTGACCGCGCGCTCGGCGCGATACGTATTATAAAAATCAAGTACCGTGCTCAAAAGCACCATGACAATAATAATGCCCGCGCTGATGTATTCTCCGAAAAATATCGAAAGTCCGGATGCGGCCAGCAATATGTATACGAGCGGATTGTTCAGCGCGCGCAAAAACAATTCAAACGCGGATCGGTTATTCTCTTCGGCGATCTGGTTCTTGC
>JAKALE010000009.1 GCA_021813305.1 bacterium | reverse complement strand
CCATCGCAAGCTCGGCAAAGAACTGGACCTGTTTGTGTTCTCCGATGTCGTAGGCAAAGGCCTTCCCTTGCTCACTCCGAAAGGAACCGTGATCCGCAAGCAACTGGAGAAATTCGTATTGGAAGAAGAAACCAGGCGCGGCTATCTTCATGTGGTCACCCCGCCCTTGGCAAAAGTTGACCTGTATGAAAAATCAGGACACTATCCTTACTACAAAGACACTATGTATCCGGTCATGCAGGTTGATGAAGAAAAGCTGATCCTGCGCCCCATGACGTGTCCGCATCACTTCATGCTCTACAAGTCGCGGCCGCGTTCCTACAAAGAACTGCCTATGCGCATCGCGGAAATTTCTCCGCAGTTCAGGTACGAAAAAAGTGGAGAGCTCTCAGGGCTTACGCGCGTGCGCATGTTTTGTCTTGCCGACGCGCACATCATCTGCACCAAAGACCAGGCAAAAGACGAAATCAAAGCAGTGCTTGACCTCATTGATTTTGCCAACAGTGTATTCGGATTGAAAAAAGGCGTCGATTACCGCTATCGCCTGTCCTTGGGGGATCGCGCAGATACCAAAAAATACTACAAAGACGATGCGGCATGGGATAAAGCGGAAGGCATTTTGCGCGACGTGCTTGTCGAGAGCAAAGCGCCATTCTTCGAAGCTCCCAACGAAGCAGCGTTCTACGGCCCCAAAATCGACATCCAGATGAAAAAAGTGAACGGCCAGGAAGAAACCGCGTTCACGGTGCAATACGATTTCGTCATGCCCAAGCGTTTCGAACTCACCTACGTTGACGCGGACAGTAAGGAAAAAGAAGTTGTGGTCGTGCATCGCTCATCCATCGGCGCGTTCGAACGCACCATGGCGTTTTTGATCGAGCACTACGCAGGCGCGTTTCCTCTATGGCTCTCGCCGGTACAGGTCGCGGTCATGCCCATCGGGCTCAAACACGTTGATTTTGCCAAGCAGACGCTTGCCAAACTCAAAGCGCTCGATATCCGCGCGGAGTTCTGGGAAGAAGAAACCATCGGCAAACGCATCCGCAACGCCGAGATGCAAAAAATCCCCTACATCGCGGTGATCGGCGACAAGGAAGTGGAAGCCCAGGGCGTCGCAGTCAGGCAGCGGGGCAAAGGTGACATCGGCATGCAAAACCTTGATGTGTTCATCAAACAACTGCAACAGGAAATCAAAGAAAGAAAGTAACAACAAAACCTCCGCCTAGGCGGAGGTTTTGTTGGATTTACGAAAACAGATTTAAGATTTAAGATTATCGTATGCATTCGCGGAAAAAAATCTTGCGTCGTATATCAAAAAAAGCCGGTCGTCGGTCGTCGGTAAGCGCTAAGCGGAATCTTGTTATTGGCATTGACGCGGGCGGAACGAAAATCCGCGGCGTGCTTATGCGCGGTACAACAATCCTCAAGCGCAGTGAAGTGTTTTACAACACGAAGCGCATCACGAAAAAGATCTTTCTTGATTCGCTCTATCAGGCCATCGAACGACTTGGGGCAATACATGTTTCTTGCATCGGCATCGGACTTCCGGGCACAATCACGAATAATCGCGTCGTGGGAGCAGGAAACGTAAAAATCCTGTCGAAGATCGACGTGAAAAAACTCGTGGAGAAAAAATACAAAACCCGCGTGCTGCTCGACAATGACGTAAAGGTTGCGTTACGCGCCGAGGCACGCAACCACACGCAATATAACTCCCTGTTCATGCTGACGTTGGGCACAGGTATTGGCGGCGCTTGGTGGCTGGACAAAAAAATCATGCGCGGCGAATTCGGCACGGCATATGAGGCCGGACATATCATTATGGATAAAACGCCCAAACACTTGTACGAACTCGAAGATTTTTGCGGCAGAAAATTCTTTCTCCGCAAAGGATATGACCCGCTCACCTCGGAAACCAAAGCCCGCGCGGGAAACGCCACGCACAAAAAACTTTGGCACGAATTCGGCACCAACCTGGGCATCATACTGGCCAATATCGCCAATCTCATCGAGCCGGACGCCATTATCATCGGAGGAGGCATGGCTCACGCCTGGCCGCTCTACATCGCGACTGCGCGCAAAACCATGAAGCGCCTTATTCTTTCCAAGACGGCGCGCTCGCGCGTAATGATCGTCAAAACAAAATCGCACAAGTGGATCGGCGCCAAGGGCGCTGCCATGATGGCACAAGGAAAATGAAAACCTCGGCTACGCGCCGAGGTTTTCATAATATCTAATCGTCGGTTTTGCATCACCATCGTCTAATTCCACGCAAAGCAAATCAAACCGCATATCGGTTTCTGGCGACATGCGATTCGTTTTAAAATACAAAAGCGCGGTGTGCTGCATTTTTCGCAGCTTATCGGGCGTGAAATGCAATTCAGGCGAATATGCTTCACTGCCCGCTTTCAATGTTTTCACTTCGACAAAAATATATGCCCCTGTCTTATGGCAGATAATATCAAGCTCCCCGATCTTGGTTCTGAAATTTCTCGCCAGAATGCGATATCCCTTGGCGCGCAAAAATTCAGCCGCGATATCCTCGCCTGTTTTGCCTATACTGCCTTGCGGCAAATGCAACTTTGGGAATTGCATAACTTTGATTATGAGCGGGTAGCGAGAATCGGACTCGCGCCTTGACCTTGGAAGGGTCGCGTACTGCCACTATACGATACCCGCACGCGTTCCATTATAACAGACCTCATTCGTATCTCAACCGTATTTCATTGATTTTTCCGCCATTTTCCCTTATACTGCTCTCCAACTGCGTCTGCCCAAGCTGCGGACGTCAGAATATTCATAATGCAGCAAGCATTTCAACAAACGTTCAAGAAAGCGGTTCCTGCCGTGGGCGACGTGCTCACCGGCAAGGTCATCCGCAAAGAGCCGCGCCGCATCTTCATCGACTTGGATACGGTGGGCACCGGCGTCGTCGTGGGACGCGAATATTTTTCCGCGCTTTCCCGCATCAAGGCCCTCAATCCCGGGGACGACGTGACCGTGAAGATCATCGACATGATGAACGAAGAGGGATACTGGGAACTGTCCATGAACCAAGCTGACCGCGAGGCGGCATGGAAGCGTTTACGCGACACCAAGGAAAAACGCGACATCCTGTCCGTTCCAGTCCTGGGCGCGAACCACGGAGGTCTTTTGATGCAATGCGAAGGCGTGGAAGGATTCATGCCCGTATCGCAGCTCTCGCTTGACCACTATCCCCGCGTGGAAGGCGGCGACAAAACCAAGATCATGGAGGAACTCAAGAAATTCGTGGGCAAGGAACTCAAGGTCAGGATTTTGGACATGAACGAAAAAGACGAAAAACTCATCTTCTCGGAGCGCGAAGCAGCTGAAGAGCAGATGCAGGAAGCCATCGCCAAGTACAAGATCGGAGACATCGTGGATGGCGAGGTCACGGGCGTTGCCAATTTCGGCGCGTTCATCAAGTTCGGCACCCCGCCGCTTGAAGGCCTTATTCACATTTCCGAGATTGATTACAAGCTTATCGACGATCCGGCAAAATACGTGCGGGTCGGCGAAACCGTGAAAGCAAAGATCGTCAATATCAACAACGGCCGCTTGTTCCTTTCGCTCAAAGCGCTCAAGGAAGATCCGTGGAATACGGTTGCTGCCCGCTATGAAAAAGGAACCGCATATCAGGGCAAAGTCATTAAGATCAACCCGGTTGGCGCGTTCGCCATGTTCGAGGATTCGATCTATGGCCTGTGCCCGGTAAGCCAGTTCAATGACGACTTGGAAGCACTGAAGGCGGCGTTCAAGACCGGTGAAACATACGGCTTTGTGATCCAGGACATCGATCAAAATGAAAAGCGCCTGTCTTTGGCCCCGGAGAAGAAGTAAAAAACGTTTCAGACAGAAACAACAAACTCCCCTGTTATGGGGAGTTTGTTGTTGAAATCTCTTCGTACTATTTCACCAAATCCTTGAATGCCTTGGACGGCTTGAACTTGGGAACTTTGGTCGCCGGAATCGAAATCCGCTCGCCGGTCTTGGGGTTCACGCCCTGGCGCGGATTGCGCATCGCAAGCCGGAATGATCCGAATCCCGCGATCGCGACTTCGGAATTCTTTTTCACCGTTGCCATGATCTCACCGAAGATCATGTCGATGACTTGACCTCCTGCCTTTTTGGAAAGCTCGAATTTGGTCGAGACTTTGTTCGCAAGATCTACTTTGTTCATGAATAGTTTTTCAACTAATTTCAAATCCCTTTTGGGAACGACGTGCTTTAAGGGCAATTATACGCGAAAAGGGAGTTTTGTCCAATGCGAAGCAGAACCGGAAAAATCCCTTTAAAAATACTGTTTTTTTCCTCTATCGGGCGTACCAGGTAGTGAATGTTCGATAGACATTTGTCTTTGTCCCGTCTTACGGGACTATCGAACATCTACTACCTGGCGTACTCGATTGCGCGCGATTCGCGAATCACGACAACCTTGATCTCGCCCGGAAACTTGAGTTCTTCTTGAATGCGTACCGCGATGTCGCGCGCAAGTTGCGCTGATTCGAAATCAGTCACTTGCTGGGGCGTGACGAACACGCGCAGTTCCCTGCCGGCTTGAATCGCGTACGCTTTTTCAACGCCGCGGAATTCAAGCGCGATTTTTTCAAGATCAGTCAAACGCTTGATGTAATTTTCAAGCGACTCGCGGCGCGCGCCGGGCCTGGCGGCAGAAATCGCGTCAGCCGCATTGACGATATACGCTTCCGGAATCGCGACCGGATAATCGTCGTGGTGTGAACGCATGGCCAAAACAATGCGCTCGTCGACTTTGTATTTTTGGAGGATTTTTATTCCTAACTCCAAGTGGCTCCCTTCGATTTCATGGTCAACCGCCTTGCCGATGTCGTGTACCATGCCAGCTTTTTTGGCGATCTCAACATTCATACCGAGTTCCTGGGCCATCATGGAACAAAGCGTTGCGATTTCGATCGAGTGCATCAAGACATTCTGGCCATAGCTCGTGCGGAATGCTAAACGCCCCAAAAGGTGCACGATCTCTGGCGGAAAGTCGATAATGCCTGCCTCATAGACCGCATTCTCCCCTGCTTCTTTGATTTTCTGCATAACGTCCTTTTTCGCATCTTCGACGAATTCCTCGATGCGCGACGGCTGAATACGGCCGTCCTGCACCAGGTGTTCCAATGCGATGCGCGCAACCTCGCGGCGCACCGGATCAAAACACGACAACGTGATGGTGTCAGGCACATCGTCAATGATCACCTCGACGCCGGTCACCTGCTCGAAATGCCTGATATTCCTTCCTTCCTTGCCAATAATGCGGCCTTTGATTTCGTCGTTGGGCAACGCCACCGACGAGGTTGTGATTTCCGCGACATGCGAGCGCGAATAACGCTGGATCACGGTCGCAACAAGTTCCGCGGCCCGGTGTTCGATTTGATCCTGACGGTCTTTCTCGAGCCTGCGCAGCGAATCGAACAAATCCTGTTCGTACGTTTTTTGAATCTGATCAAGCAAATACTGTTTTGCTTCTTCGCGCGAAAGTTTTGCGCGCTCTTCGAGCAATGCCAGTTCTTTTTCCTGGCGCTGCTCCAGATCTTCCTTGATCGTTTTTACCTTTTCGATCTGCTCGACCAGCTTTTCTTCTTTTTGTTCCAAGCGCTTGGTCCGTTCCTCCAAAAGCACTTCTTTGTTCAGCAAGCGCTCCTGGTTTTTGTGCAACTGGTTTTTTTCTTCTTTGATCTCCTGCTCTGCGTTTTGCAGGATCGTCACGGCCTTGTCCTTCGCGTCGATGACCAATTTCTTGGTCTGCTCGTCCGCGCGCTGGAGTTTTTCTTGGATCGAATGCTCGACGTTCTTCACGCCCTGCTCGGTATAATATTTGCGCACGACGTACCCTGCGCCGATCCCCCCGAGCACGAACATGACAATCAAAAGAGGCGACATACGTGTAATGCCGTCGCATGCGATAACCGATGGCGATGAGAACCCTTTCTATTCGGGAATGCCGAAATACTCCGAATTCACGAATACAACAGACAAAAGCGAAACGGGTTTTTGTTCAGAACCGCTCACGGTGATCACAATGCGTCCGGCGGTTAATTCAATAAGACCTTTACCTAGATATGCTATGCGCGGATGCCTGAGGCGTACGCGCGTGATAGTAACCGATACGCGCATTGTAGCGCAGCGCCATCCAAAGTCAAACCGCCGCATCCTGCGTGATAGAATGGTTTCAAACGTTCCTCACCATGAAACTCCGCAAAGAAGACGTCAAATTCCTGATTGTGCACCAGAGCGCCACGGACCGGGACCAAACCACGTTCGAGCAAATAAAGAAATTCCATATCTGGCAAGGCATGGGCAATATCGCCTATCACTATTTCATCGACGGCACGGGGAAAATCAAGCGCGGCAGGAACGAATCAAGCGCAGGTACGCACACAAAGGCGAATAATATGGCAACCAGGAGCCTTGGTGTCTGCCTTGCAGGAAGTTTCAATACCCAAGAGCCGAACCCATCCCAACTCGTTGCACTTGAGAAAGTGCTCAAAGATCTTGCATTCAGGTACAAAATAGAACCGGAAAACATACTTGGCCACAGGGAGGTTCCTGGGGCTGCAACCGAATGCCCTGGCGATTCCTTAAACGAATGGCTTGTCGATTTCAGAAAACTCATGAAT
The DNA here is from genome assembly GCA_021813305.1 of bacterium. The sequence goes on along the minus strand of JAKALE010000009.1, from coordinate 2,247 downwards.
AAGAAAAAATAAGCTGTTTCACGGGTTTAGATTGGAAAGTTTTTTAACCTGAGAAACATGTTTCTCAGGATTTTGTTTCACGTGAAACATTCCGATACCTCTAAAGTATGTTTTACAAAAAATAATCTCTGTGAAACAAATTTATAAAAACTTATCTATTCGAAGAAGTTACGTATGAAAACTTTTTTAGAATGTGAAACATGTTTCTCAGGAAAATGTTTCACGTGAAACATATTGCCAATTCTAAAATAATATCCGCTAAATCTTTTCCGCAGAACAAATCACGTTTTCCACGAATTTTAGAATGGAATATTTTTTAACTTGAGAAACATGTTTCACAGGAATTTGTTCCACGTGAAACACGAAACCTACTCAAACTATAAATTCACCGGGTATTCTCCGTGAAACGGGAAACACGAATCGATTTTTGCATCGCTGCAGCCGATCCGGAACCGTTTTGAAAAATCTTTTTTGCAAACGCAGCGCCTTTTTATCATTCATGCTGAATGAATGTGACGACATAATATAAACTATGTGTCAATTGTTTATAACGCGGCGTTTCGTTGCTTTTGATTTTGGGATAAATCATTTATACTTCACATATACATATATATGTTCCCCGTCATACCCGATTCTATTAAAAATCTGATTGCCGCCATGGCAGTGCGGCCAGGTATGGTCATTGCGGATTTTGGCGCAGGGTCGGGATTCGTGGCAACCGAACTCGCCAAGAAAGTAGGCGAGACAGGCATGATCTATGCCATCGACATCATGGAGCCGCCGCTGGAAATCATCCGAACCGAAGCAACGACCCAACGCCTGTTCAACATCAAAACCATCGAATCGGACCTTGAGCAACCGAAAGGATCGACTCTGGGAAACAATTCCTGCGACTGGGTCGTGGTTTCGAATATCTTATTCCAGGTTCCTGACCAGCAGGCGATTGCGAGTGAAGCAAAGCGCATTGCCAAGCAAGAAGGGCGTATTGCGGTCGTGGAATGGAATCCGGAAGCCATGCCGTCAAACGATCATCATCCGCTTTCCAAAGACAACGTGAAAAAACTCTTCGAAGATCAGCAACTCTCGTTCGTATCGGAATTCAAGCCGGACGCAAGCCATTTCGGCATGCTATTTTCCAAATAATCCATGAATCTTTCCCAACGCCAAATCATGATCATCGGCATCGTCATTGCCGTCGCGATCGTCGGATGGATGCTTATTCAATTGGGCGTGAGGCCCAACCTCGGCAAAACCGCGACCATCACAGTCTGGGGCATCAACGACGATGCGCAGCTCTGGACCAACCTGACCAAAACCTATTCCGAAGAAACGGGCAACAAAGTGGTGTACGTGCAAAAAAGCCCGGAGACCTACGAACAAGAATTAGTGAACGCCTTGGCTGGGGGAAACGGGCCCGACGTGTTTTATTTCTCGAATGCCTGGCTTATCAAGCATTACCGCAAGCTCGCGCCCGCACCCCAATCGTTGTTCACGCCGCAGAGCATCGGCGATGCCTATCCGCAGGTCGTGTCGCGGGACTTCGTATCGAACAGCAACGTGTATGCCGTGCCGCTCTACCTTGATTCGCTCGTGATGTTCTACAACCCCGCGCTTCTGGATCAAGCCGCGATTCCGTTCCCGCCCAAAACCTGGGAGGAATTGCTCGCCATGGTCCCCAAACTCAAGCACGTCGATCTTTCCGGCAATGTGCAGATCGCCGGCGTCGCCATGGGCTTGGGCTCGAACGTTCAGCACGCAAGCGACATTCTTTCGCTTTTGATGATCCAATCCGGCTCGACTATGGTTGACGAAAATCATCGTCCCACGTTCAACGACCACACCGGACAGCAGGCCATGACGTTCATGACCCAATTCGCGCAGCTCGGATCGGACGCGTACACATGGAACCAAAACATGGATCCGTCCTTGGAGGCATTCGCGAAAGGGGAGGCGGCGATCGCGTTCGGCTATGCGTCCGACATTCCGTATATCCGCTCCATCGCACCCTATCTCAATTACAAAATCGCGCCCATGCCCCAGCCGCAAAGCGCGACCCTACGCACCGATTTCGCGTCCTACTGGGGACTTGCGGTCGCCAAGCAATCGCCCAACGCCGACGCGGCCTGGCAGCTCATCTCGGCCGTGACCCAAACCGATCCGAGCACGACGTACATGAATACCACAAACCTTCCGCCGGCAAAGCGCGTGCTTTTGCAGAGCACCCAAGGCAATCCGATCTTCGACGTA
>JAKALE010000008.1 GCA_021813305.1 bacterium | reverse complement strand
AGAATAGATTTTGGAAAGTTACTGCTCCCTCGGGATTGAAATACGAATTGCCGGTATTGTTGATTTTGATGGTCACACTGAACGGCCCGTGACTCAAAAACGTCGGCGCATCCGCTGATTCCAAAACAGCCGAACGCTTCACTGCTCCGGACACTTCGAGCAATATCACGCTGCCAACCCTGCCTGAAACCCCCACGCCGCTTCCTGCCGCGCCTCCCGCTTGGTCAGGGGGAATCGCACGGAACAAAACCGCGGCGTAATGCCCGCCAGGCGTTGCATTTAAGGGAACATGAATAGAAAACTGAAAATCTTTTTTCTGCCCCGGCTGCAAAAGAGATGGCTTGCTGTCGATTTGAATCCAAGACGCCAATCCCTGGGAATTCGCATCTTCACCCAAAAGCTGAATGGATCCTTCCGCCCCGCCGCCGAGGTTTTCTTTTTCCGGCTGTACCCCCAGTTGCGTCGCGTTGGGATTGGTCACCGTGATCGTTCCATTCCATGTCGTTCCAGGATCAGCTTGAATGCGGAATGAAACCGGATACAAGGAAATCGAAACGTCCGCGGACGCAAAATGTCCCGGAAGAAATACCGTTCCGATCAGGACGCATGCAGCAAAAAATTTCAATCCGAAATTGGTTTTTCCGATATGCATACTTGCCAGCCTCCGTCAGAGTTTATGGATTCGTCAATGCGGTCAATGTTATGCCGCCGGAGTACGCACCGCTCTCCTGAGTTCCCGGGGCGTCTGCGCGGAATCCGTATACCACGGTCTGCGTGCTTCCTACATATGAAGCGACGTTCGCAATCTGCTTGCTCGTTGCGGGTGCGCCTCCCCATTTCGCGGTTCCTGAAGCATCGCTTGCGCCCCACCAGGTGGAGCTGAACAAAGCCGCATCTGTTCCGGCCTGATACGTACGGAACGAGAGCACTGCGCCCGGCGACGTGACTGAATTGGGTGACGCGTTGTCCCATGCCGTATAGTCCGGAAACGTTACACTTCCCGAAAGCAGTGTCGTAGTCGTTGAATTGACACGCTGCAACCCAAGATTCCATCCGGTCGAATTGTTCGTGGTGACCGATGCACTCGTGGTCGCGAATACCGGCGTTCCGGGCGTCAACGCTGCGATAGGCAACGTGCTGCTTGCCAGGCTCAACGTGATGCCCGTATTCACCGTCACGGAAACAGTCTGGCTTGAATTCTGGCTTGCCGCGCGAACCATGACCGGCGCAGCGCTACCCGAAAGCACAATCGCCGCAGCAACAAAGGCTGCGAACGTAAGTATGAAAATAAATGCGTTTTTCATTAAAAAATTTTGCTTACTATCCAATAGTATATTGGCGCGCGGCATCTGTTTTGTCAATAAAAACAAATCCCCAACGCATTCCTTTATGGATTCGTCAATGCGGTATAGGTAATCTGCCCGGTATAATTCCCTGCTAATTGAGATGCCGGACCGTCCGCTCTGTACTTGACCGTCGTATCCGTTGACCCCGCATTGCATGTGGTGCAATTCATGATCTGCTGGGATGTCGTAGCAAATCCTCCGTATTGCGCCGTTCCGTCATTGTCGCTTGCGCCCCACCAGGTGGAATTGTAATTCGACGTTGTCCCGGACGATTGCACGCGGAACGCGAATGTCTGCCCTGGCGCGGTTGCCGCATTCCCCGCATTGCCGTTGGCAGTCGGATCCCATCGCGGATCCAAATCAGGGAACCCTGTTGTACCCAAGGCCATGGTCGATGTGGCGCTGTCGGACTCGAGCGACAGGTTGTATCCGTTCGTTCCCCCAGTCATGGAAACTGTTGCCGTTGTCGTCGCGACGCCCGGTACGCCGATACCCGGTGTGAACGATCCAAGTGAAACTGTTGAGGACGATAGTGTAAGCGTAAGAGATGCCGATGATGCCGTGGTAAAAGAATTACATGCTGTGGAATCGGTGAAGGTGTTTGTTCCGTCAGGATCCTTCGCGGACGCACGCCACCAATATTGGGTTCCGGAAGACAAGGACGTTTGAACAGTATAGTTGGACTGCGTGCCGGATGCATAACAACTGGTAGGCGCATTCGTGCATGCCGCGTCCATTCCTGACCAACCAGCTGGCGACACAGACTGATCATCGGCCTGGACGACCATCGAACAGGCGTTATCCGAATAAATCGTGACTTTATATCCAAGATTATCCGCATCGGGATCGGTCGCGGTGCTCAAAAACGTCGGGCTCGTTGAAACTCCAGTCGCTCCATTGAGAGGAGAATCCTGCGATGGTGGGGCGGGCGGTTGATTGTAACTTACATTCACGCCGACATAATCAATGAACGCATCACGCGACGTGTTCGCCACCAAAGTCATGATACGCAAACGGAAATTCGTGTCACTCAGCTGTGATGAGGTCCAATTACTTTGCCCCCATAAGTCGGTTGTTCCTCCAAGTGTAAAATCCGTTGTTGCGCCGGTATTGATATCGCCCGTATTTTTCCCGGCAGTCCATGAGGTTCCCCCGTCCCCTGACAGAAAAAGACACAATCTATTGGTTCCACTGCTTGAATCGTAATGGGCACGGACGGTTACGGTAATACCGTCAACGACAGCGCCTGATGGAAGAGAAATGCCGAAATTACTCCAATCCGCTTGGTCGCTTGATGCATTGGGTAACGCACAGTTGCTGCTTGCCGCAGTGCCCGAATTTAGGCTTTCGACTCCCGCGGCGTTTTTTGTTGTTGTATCCTTCGGAGTTACCGTACCATACGCAGTTTCGAACCCATTATTATCACCCGCGCCAGACGTAACAGCCGTGATAGTGGTCGTCGTCAAATCTCCGGTACTCCCGGCACGCGCAACGACCGGCATAAACCAAAATTGCCGCGGAAATCCGAAATTTCCAAACGGAGCAACAAAAAGCGCAACAACAAGGGAAACAATCGCAACCAATTTCCGGCTCATAAACACATTATCTAATGATATGCGGAAAGGAACACCCTGGTTCCGGTCGCTATACGGTGATAATTAAAGGCCTTCTGAGAAAGAAACTGTATCGGTGAAATGTCGGATTCCGTATCGCACGAATCTGTTTTACAAATCCAACTGAAGATTGCAATACGAGATGGGGTATCAGGAATCACTGTGCCGTCGTCAAGGAGAACATCCGAAGGATCATTGGTAAATCCGAAATAATGACCGAATACGTAATGCTGCACAGCAGAAGCATCGTGCGCGTCTATCGAAGAAGGAACGAATGACCAACTCACCCATCCTTGCCGAATATCATCCGGGGATATGCCAGACACTGTTCCAGCACGAACGACGATACCGTGTTGACCATATGAACCAGATACCGATGTCACATTCACGTTATTCATAACCAATCCGGACGCAAAATCACGCCCAGCAAAATGCATCATCGCATTGGTTCGCTCCGATTGGCCTGCCGAAAGAAGGCCAATCGGGGTCGTCGAAGCTGTTGTCAAAATGCTCAATGGCACCGATGGTGATGGTGACAATGCAATGTAATCAACATTAATCCATACCGAATCCAGATATACGGCCGGCACGTCGCCTGATGAAGGTAAGCTCTGAATGCTCACCTGCAAGGTCGCCAGATCATTCCAAGAAAAAGTAGGAAGAATCATGGATGCCGCATTCCAATCACTCTGTCCCAGATACGCGGCATGAGTCCATGTTGTTCCGTCCGTGGTATACAAAACCTCCCAGAGCGCTCCGGTTGATGACGCGACGTCCGGGGAAGGATTCGCTGATGCCGATGCCGCCGGCGTGGAAGATGCGACGTCTTGTGCCATTGTGTCGGAAACCGCGGACGGACTGGTTAAGATTGCCGTGCTTGCTTCAGGAGTCGGCTGTGGAGCAAGTATTGGACTTGGCGTATCCAACGCCAAAGACGAACTTGCGGTGCCAGTCGGTGAAGGGCTGGAAACTGACGGCGACGGTGTCGGGGTCGGCGATGGCACGGGCGCAGGAGAAATAGTTGGCGTATCCAACGCCGGTGACGGCGATGTGCTTGTTGCAACGTCAGGCGTCACGGTGGGCAAAGAAAAGTCCGTCGGGCCAGATACAGGGCTCGGGCTTGACGTGATACCGGGCGACGCGGTCTGCGTCACGGCTGGCGTGCTGCTCGCGTCCAAAGCGAATGCTGAAGGAAACAGAAAATGGAGGAAGGACACGATGGGCGTCGGCGACATATCCGGCGTCGGCGACGGAACGGTTTGCGTTGGTTGCGGCAGCGGTTCCGGTGAAGGGCTGGAAACTGACGGCGACGGTGTCGGGGTCGGCGATGGCACGGGCGCAGGAGGCGGTGAAACCATCGGAGACGGCGAAACCGCAGGTGTCGATGACGCTGTCGGGCTTGGCGAAGCAACGGTCAAGGGGATCGGGGAAGATGACAGTTCCGGTGAAACTGTTTGAGTGCTTGTGGCGAGGGTCGAGGGAAGTGATTCCTCGGCTGGAGAGACAAAAGGAGATGACGATGCTTGGGGCAAGTCCTCCGGCGTCGGCAGGACATCAGGGCTAGTCGATGCAGTCATGGTCGCGGTCGGAACAAGCAGCGGAAACTCAGGGTTGAACACCGGCGTAGTTGAAGCAGTATTGTCCACGACGGCACTCCGTTTCAAGGCAACGGAAAATCGCATCGTTGCCCGTATGAGTTCCGATGAATCGGGAATATCACCTTGAAAGTTGCCGCAGTAAATCTGCGAGGCAGAATTGCGTAGCACCGCTGAGTTCTGTTCATTGAACAGATCGGCGCTCGCGCCATCTTGCGGCACATCGGGCATTCCCTCGGCGTTCTGGGGATTTTCCCACCCACCCAAACACGATGCAGGATAGAACGCCGCGGTCTGCGATCTGCCGATGCGAAAATACACCAAAGCCGTTACGATGATACCGACGGAAACAAATCCGGCGCTGATGCGCATCCAATCGGCATGCTTGAAACTCAATAGAAAACGCTTATATCCCCGTGCAGCCAGAACGCTGCGCCTGGATCGCGCGAAAACGACATCGGAAAATGATACGGTTCGCTTTTTACGGATCATAAATGACAAAGACGTGAAAAACCGAGTTTGCGCCTCGTTATCAAATTATATCGTACTTGCCACGCAATGCCTACGCGCCCATGCGCTTGGCGACTTCGTTCCAGCTCACGACATTCCACCAGGCTGCGATGTAGTCGGCGCGCTTATTCTGGTATTTGAGATAGTAGGCGTGCTCCCATACGTCCAAGCACAAAATCGGCGTCATGCCTTGGGACAGCGGCGAATCCTGGTTAGGCAAGGATAATACCGCCAGCGATCCATCCTGCTTTTTCGCGAGCCACGCCCACCCTGAACCAAAATGCTTCCCTGCGGCCTGCGTAAACTGCTCTTGGAACTGCGCGAATGAACCGAATTGCTTTTCAATCACGCTCCTCAAAGCCGCCTGAGGTTCTCCCCCTGCGTTCGGCCCCATAATGGTCCAAAACAAGGAATGATTTGCATGTCCCCCACCATGATTGCGGACTGCTGCGCGGATATCATCGGGAATTGCTTCGAGGTTTTTGAGCAGTTCCTCGACTGTTTTCCCTGCAAGCTCGGGATGTTTTTCCAATGCGGCGTTCAAATTTGCCACGTACGCAGCGTGATGCTTGTCGTGGTGGATCTGCATGGTCTGGGCGTCAATAAACGGCTCCAATGCCTCGTAGGCATAGGGTAATGATGGTAATTCAAACATAGGTATATTGCCTCTTAGTTGCATCCCTGGCGCACAGGGATTGAAGAATTCCTTCCCGGAACAGATTCCGGGTTTGTTTGCCTTCTCTATAATAACGCGTTATGGAAGCCGTTGCAAAACCTTGTGTTTCTCTCCCGCGGACAGACGCGTATGCATCACCACTTGGCGCATAAACGCGATGGTTTCGTCGTACGTGCCGATATCCACCGGATAGGGCGTCGCATCCTTGCCGCCATGCGCGAAGCTGTAGCGCGCAGGATCATCATAAGAAGGATCGACGCCGTACAGGATTTCCCCGACAAGCGACAGTGCCCGCACGGTCTTGGGGCCTACGCCAGTAAGCGACACGAACTGCTCGTAGGTTTGCGGCTGCAATCCCGCGACGCGTTGCAAAATCTTTTTCAAGTACGGGCTATCCCAGAAATGCTCTTCGACGACCGGATGGGTTTTGAATTCGTGGCGCGCGAGATTGATCGCATGATACTCGTCGTTTTTGTATTTGAATGATAATGTTTGCGACAAATCGGTTTCGTGCCTGCGGAGAATTTCGATATCGTGCGATAAATTTTTGTATCCTTCATGGACAAGCGCGATGCTCGTGTCCCTCGTCCCTGCGCTTTTCTTTGCTGTCAGATCAAGCGTCTGGGTTGCGCGCCGTTGCGAAACAATGCCGTTATGCGGTTCGCACACCAAGTCCTTGATATGTGCCGAATGCCAATGATATCTGCGTGCGCTCTGCGTTTGCGTATTCATGCCCTGCTGCACCACGGTCCATGCGCCGTTTTTTGAAAAGAAAAAACTGTGATGATAAATCTGGTACCCATCCTGGATCAGCGCACTGTCGACTTTGGCCGCCATGCGCGAGTTGTACACGAGCGCGTTTGTTTTTTCTTCGGGAAAAATCTGCTCGCCCCACTGCATAATCTCATCAGGCGTTCTGCGCGACGTCTTGCCCTTGCCCCCGCAAATATACAAACCCCACGCGCGCTCATTGCCCTTGATCGCCTGCTTAAGCGCGGCAGTCAGAATAGTGGTCAGACCCGATGCATTCCAATCGAACGCAAGCACCGTGCCCAGCGATTGAAACCACCCTGGATGGCCGATGCGCTTCACAAATTCGTCCGGGCCGTATTCATCCACGATCACGCGCGTCATTTCCCTGCCCAAGCGCACCATGCGCTCGAACAGCCAGCGCGGACAAACTCCATAATCTAATGTGAATGTGGCGATTCCCCTGTCCATATGTTTCTCACCAGTGAATGCTTGCCCCGTAGCAAACTTGTTTCACTACCGAGGTCGCAATGCCTCATTGCATAGAAATGACACAAAAGACTCCGGCCCTTGTTTAACTCTGCTCTTTCCATGTGGGTATCCTAGTTCTGTGTCCTTGGACGCACAACGCAATCGGATTCCCTATGAAACAAATATTAGTCCAGAGTTGAACTTCGAACTGGAGTCTATGTGTAGTGTATACCACCGACCATGCTGTCCAGTGGATAAAAAATGCCTTGAATCCTTGGCGCGACGTTCATGCAAACATGAAACGCCATCAGGGGCGCCATGGCACCCCTGATGTTTTGACACGAACAGTAAAACGGGTTATTCCAAAATGCCGTCAAGGTTCACATCGTACAAAATCGATTCGTTGATAAGGCGGTATTCAATCAGTTCCTCCGGTTTGAACCAAAGGGGAATTTCTTTTTGGGCGTCCGAAGCATTCGAAGAAATATGTACGAGATTCCTGACTGCACGGACATCGGCATCGGCAACGGCATACGAATCGATAGTGAAATCGCTGCGGATCGTGCCCACATCAGACGAAAGCGGCTCAGTGGCTCCGGTTATTTTCTTCACAATCGCAGATGCATTCATGCCCTGCCATACCATCGCGACAACCGGACCTGACGTGAGATATTTTTTCAGAATCGCCATGACATTCTCCCCGACTTTCACAGGGTCGGACTCGGGCGGCGTCAAACCTTTTGCCTGATACGATTGGATCGTTTTCTACCCACCTTTGTTTTCCACTCTGGATCAACAAGATAATGCTTCTCCACTAAATCGACTGTAGGAATGACGATTTTGATACCGACGAGTTTCAATCCAGATCGTTCATAGCGCTGAAGAATTTCTCCGATCAAGCTGCGTTGCACGCCATCGGGCTTCACGATTGCAAGCGTTTGCTCTTTTTTGGAATCAACCATATGCCAACAATATATTTCAATTATTCCTCCACTATATCAGCAATCGTCGGCCGTGCCAACCCCTGGTATGCGCGCGATTCCAGTGCAACGGAAAACCTGCGGTCCCCTGCGTTGAAAACGATTTTTTCGTTTTCAAGCACCCGTTGATCGCAGTACACCGGCAGTCCGAACAGGTTTCCGAACGGCGGCACGCCGCCGACCAGCACACCACCCGTGATATCAGCGACTTCCTGTTCGGTTGCAAACGTGAGATTATCGGTCTGCAAAATCCGTTTCGCTTTCTTCGAGCTGAACCGGCAATCGCCCGGCACCACGAGCATCGCGAATGCGTGGTCTTGCCCTGTACGATACCGCACGATCAAGGCTTTTGCGCCTTGGTGCAAGGCGTATCCCGTTCGGATTTTCGCAGCCTGCTCGCTGGTCAGCACCGGCTCATGCTGAAAGGTTTCAAACCACGCGCGGTTTGTTTCCAACATATTCACGATTCTCGATACCGTGGGATGAAACCCGCTCAAATCCTTTGCCATGGCGCCTATCCTATTTCTTTTTCTGCTTTGCGATTTCAATGCCCAATTCTTCAAGCTGCTTTTGTTCGATTTGTGAGGGCGATTGCATCATGGGATCCCTGCCGTCGCCGGTCTTGGGAAACGCGATGACCTCGCGGATATTGGGTTCGTTTTGCATGAGCATAACGAACCGATCGAGACCCCAGGCAATGCCGCCGTGCGGAGGCGCGCCCGATCTCAATGCAGTAAGCATGTGCCCGAAGTTCGATTGTATCCGGTCTTCGGCATACCCCATGATCTCGAACACTTTTTGCAACGCTTCGGGCTGGTGGTTCCTGATGCTTCCGCCGCCGATTTCTAAACCATTCATCGCAATATCATATTGCGTGGTCAAAATGCCGGAAATATTTTTCTTTTCCATGAGCCAAGACATATGTTCTGGCTTGGGGGCGGAAAACGGGTTGTGCGTGAACGTCCATGTTCCCTGGTCGGTTTTTTCGAAGAACGGAAAATCAACCACCCAACAGAATGCCAAAAGGTCGGGGTCGTTTTTGTCATGGCGCATGTCCGGCCGGTCCGTGCCGTATGTCTGCATGGCATCCTGATAAGAAATGCGCGGAAATGGGATTTCCTGGATTTTCTTTTCCGGGAACATGGTTTGCACCAGCTCGATAAGCAGTTCTTCGTTGAGGCGCATGACGTCTTCCTGTTCGACAAAGCTCATTTCCAAATCCATTTGAGTAAACTCCGGCTGACGGTCTCCCCTCGTATCCTCGTCGCGAAAACAGCGCGCGATCTGAAAATACCGCTCGAATCCCGCGACCATCAAAAGCTGCTTGTATTGCTGTGGCGACTGCGGCAAGGCGTAAAATGTTCCTGGATACAGCCGCGACGGCACAACATAGTCCCGAGCGCCTTCAGGCGTGGATTTGGTCAAAATCGGCGTTTCGATTTCCAAAAACTCGCGCTTGGCAAGCCAGTTGCGCACAAACAGGATCGCCTCGGC
>JAKALE010000007.1 GCA_021813305.1 bacterium | reverse complement strand
GGTTTCGTTTGAAAAGCATGCGTCCCCGCGCTACAATGTCCGTATCTATGGCGCGGAAAAAGAAATCAAAGCAGCCGAATTTCGAACTGCCCGGACTTCCCTCGGTTGACATCCGCATTTCTTCGGATACCAAGCGCATGATCGCGTCGATTGCCTGCTTTGCGCTGACCATCATTTTTGTGCTCGCTTTCGAGGGCATTGCAGGTCCGGCAGGAGCGTTGTTCACCAATCTCTTTACCTATCTGGTCGGCGATGCCAAGGTGCTTGTTCCTATCGCGACCGGGCTTTTGGGTATCCTGTTTTTGAAAAAGACGAGCGAAGAGGTCAAGGAATTTTTTTATTTCACCATGGTCGCAGGCATTGTCTGCATGTTTTTCGCTTCCTTGGCGATTCTGGACCTGGTGTCGCCTGCGGCGGGAGGCGTGCTCGGCGGCATGCTCGGATCCATGCGCATGCTGTTCGGATTCTGGGCCAGCCTGGTGATTTATACGACGCTGTTCGTGATCGGCGCCCTGATTGATTTCTGGGAATTCGTGCAAAATATGTTTGCCGAGTGGCGCGACCGCATGGAATCCGTCATCGGCGATCAGCGCGAACGTGAATCCGGAAGGCCTCAAAAGAAAGAAAAGCCGGCAGCAAAGGAAGAGCCGGAAATCCTTGAGGAGCAGGAATACGCCGTGCTCAAGCAGGAAAAACCGAAACCGGAGCAAAAATTCACCAAGAAACAGCCGAGAGCGAAGATTCCCGGATCATGGGAATTTCCTCCGCTTGATCTTTTGGATTCGGACGGCGCCAAGCCGAGCGCGGGGGATATCCGCGTCAATTCGCAGATTATCCAGCGCACGCTTGAGGACTTCGGTATTCCGGTCGAGATGGGCGCAATCAATATCGGGCCGACGGTGCCGCAATACACCTTGAAGCCCGCGCAGGGCGTGAAACTCGCGCGCATTTTGTCGTTGCAAAACGATCTTGCCTTGGCTCTGGCAGCGCATCCGATCCGCATTGAGGCCCCGATTCCCGGCCAGGCGCTGGTGGGCATTGAGGTGCCGAACAAATCCGCGAGCACCGTGCGGTTGCGCTCGCTTTTGGAAGAAAGTGAATATCAGAATTCCGCAGCTCCCCTGCTCATGCCGTTGGGACGTAACGTCATGGGCGTGCCCATGTTCACCGATGTCGCGCGCCTTCCGCATCTTTTGGTTGCGGGCGCCACGGGAACCGGAAAATCCATTTTCATCCACAACATTCTTACGTCGCTTATGTATCGGAATGCGCCGCAGCTTTTGAAATTCATCTTGATCGATCCCAAGCGCGTTGAGCTCACGGCCTATGACGACATTCCGTATCTTTTGAGCCCGGTCATCATCGAGGGCAAAAAAGCGATCCTTGCGCTCAAGTGGGCGGTTTCGGAAATGGACCGCAGGTACGATCTTTTGCTGCAGGAAAAATCGCGCGATATCAACTCGTACAATGCAAAGCCTGATCGCAAGCCCGAGGACATGCTGCCTTTGATTGTGATCGTGATCGACGAACTCGCTGATCTTATGGCGCTCTACGGCAAGGAACTGGAAGGCGCGATCATCCGTTTGGCGCAGATGGCGCGCGCGACCGGCATCCATCTGATTGTTTCGACTCAGCGCCCGTCCGTCGAGGTGATTACCGGACTCATCAAGGCGAATATCACGTCGCGCATTGCGTTCCAGGTCGCGTCGCAAATCGATTCGCGCACGATTTTGGACGGGTCCGGCGCCGAGAAATTGTTGGGCCGCGGGGACTTGTTGTTCGTGTCGGCGGAAACATCCAAGCCCAGGCGCATGCAAGGACCGTACGTGAGCGAAAAAGAAGTCGAGCGCGTGGTTTCACATATCAAAGAGACCGCGAAAAAACTTGGGTTCGAGGGATCAGGGTCGGAAGAGTTGGGAGCTATGCTGGAAGTGGGCGGGACGGACGAAAACGCGGCAGGGCTTCTTGAGGGTGATGATGATGACGAGCTGTACCAGCAGGCATACGACATGGTGACCAAGACTCAGAAGGCGTCGGCGTCGTATCTTCAGCGCCGGCTCAGGGTTGGCTATGCGCGCGCTGCCCGGCTTTTGGACCTCCTGGAAGCGCGCGGTGTCATCGGTCCCGCTCAAGGCGCAAAGCCCCGCGATGTGTATCTTACGTCAAGCGATGCAGTCATTCCCGAGACCAGCGCCCATGATACGGATCAGGAGCAGGAAGGCCAGGGTTTGGAAGAGTAGCATGTATTGTCTATGAACGAACTTGAAGCACGCGAAGCAACAATCGGTGCTGCGCTTCGCAACGCGCGCGAACGCGCAAACTTGACGGTGCAGCGGTTTTCGCAGATCACGGGCATTCCGGAAAAAACCGTGCTGGTGCTCGAACAGGATCGGTTCCAGGATTTTCCGTCCGATCCGTACGTGCGCGGATTCTTGAAAAAATACGCGAATGCATGCGGGGCATCCTATGAACGCCTTGAATCGTCGTGGCGTGCTATGCGTCAGGAGCGAAAATCGGGTAAGAGTGACGCCCTTCCGCATAATCGGTTCCGCGCGCCCAACACATTGCCTGAGAAGCTTTTGTCCGTGCACCCGCTTGTTGTTGTCGCGGGGTTGGTACTTGTCTATATCGCCATCCAGGCCGCGTATTTGGCCTTGCCGGTTCGCATTAGCGTGAACACCGTGCCTCCTGTGAGTCAGACGCCGGTCGAACTTCAGGGATCGGTATGGGGATTCGTGCGAACGCTCAGCGTGAACGGCGATCCGGTTGATCTGCGTCAAGGGGCGTTTTCATACGCGCTTGCGCTCCATCAGGGCCCCAATGTCGTGGAACTGGAGGCATCGAATTTCTTCCACCATGTTTCAAGAACCCAGGTTATTGTGGTGTATCAGGCTTCCAGCCCCGTGCCGAGCCCTGTGCAAAGCTTGAAGCCGAGCCCTCTGCGCGCGTATTCGACTCCGGCTGTTTCGAAATCTCCTGTATTTGAGCTCACGCCGAGCCCTGTTGCATCGACAACCCAGCCTGTATACTAATAGGGAACTAACCAATCAATTTTATGGCACGCACCCCAGGCAAAAAAACGCAAAAACCGGAGAAAGCGCGCAAAGACAGCGCATTGGACAATTTGGTCAAGGAAATCCAGTCTCGCTACGGCGAAGGTTCGATCATGATGCTCGGCCAGGTGCGTCATGTCGATGTTGACGCTATCCCGACCGGTTCCATATCGCTTGACCTTGCATTGGGCGTCGGAGGCATTCCCCGCGGGAGGATCATCGAAGTGTACGGGCCCGAGTCGTCAGGCAAGACGACATTGGCATTGCACGTGGTCGCGCAAGCGCAAAAGAAAAAGGGCAGGGCGGCGTTCATTGACGCCGAGCACGCCCTGGATCCCGAATATGCCAAGCGCATCGGAGTTGACGTGGAGCATCTTTTGATTTCACAACCCGATACCGGCGAGCAGGCATTGGAAATCGTGGAGAACTTGGTGAAAACCGGGGAACTCGACGTGGTTGTCATCGACTCGGTCGCGGCGCTCACGCCGCAGGCGGAAATCGAAGGCGAGATGGGCGATCAGTTCATCGGATTACAGGCGCGTTTGATGTCCAAAGCGTTGCGCAAGCTCACTGCTATCACGGCAAAATCGAAAACCGCGGTCATTTTCATCAACCAGATCCGTATGCAAATAGGCACGTACGGCAATCCGGAGACAACGCCTGGCGGCAAAGCATTGAAATTCTATTCGTCCGTGCGCATCGAGATCAGGAGAAGCGCGCAGATCAAAAAGGGCGACGAGGTCGTGGGCAACCGCGTGAAGGCAAAGATCGTGAAAAACAAAGTCGCGGCGCCGTTCAAAACCGCGGAATTCGACATTATGTACAACGAAGGCATTTCCTATACTGGCGACGTGATCAATACCGGGGTGAAATACGGCGTGGTGACCCGATCCGGCGCGAGCTACAGCTTTGGGAGCACGAAGCTTGGCGTTGGGTTTGAAACCTCGCAGAAATATCTCAAAGAACATCCAGAAATCATGCAGGAAATCGTGCACAAAATCATGGAAAGCACGGCAAAGAGCGCTGACTTGATTCCTGCGTCCTCCGAAGAAACAGAAGAGGCGCCCCAGGAAGAGGAGTAGGGAGTATCGGTTTGCGGATACGGTTCCGACGCTTCGGCTATTGGAAATAAGCGCGATATTCATTCCAAGAAATACCGATAATTCGCGAACTCCAGCGGTTCGCGATTATCTGTATCCTCGCTCCGACGGCTCCGTCGGTTGACGGAGGCCAAGCCCGTCGAAGCTGCGGAAACTATTTCTTAAAATGAATATCGCTACAGGGAGCGAGGTGCTGCATATATAGTCAGCTGTTTTTTCTTGCAAAACTTCTTAATTTCTCAATAACTTTCGCTGCGATTCGAAATCGTATAGCCGCGCTATACACTGAAGTCGGACGAGTTATCTTGTCTGCGGGAATTACGCGCACCAATATGCGCGAACCGAATCTATTGGGACTGCGAGAATTAGGTTCGGAAATAAACGCAAGCAGTGTTTAGTGGGTAAAGGGATACCATTGTCCGCTCCGAGTGATACACTAAAGGGTATCGCTCATGCCCTGTGATCCTGTGCACGATTTTTCTCCGTTCACCTAGCACCAGTTTTGGTATGTATATATGTTACGCAGCATATTATTTCCACATCAGATCTATATAGGATTTTCGCATAATCTCCGGCAAAGGATAGAAGAGCATAATGCGGGAAAAAGTGCTTCAACAAAAAGATATATGCCGTGGCGTCTCGTATATTACGAGGCTTATCACCGAGAATACCTGGCGCGCTTGCGTGAGAAGCGGTTGAAACAAAACGGCAACGCGCTTCATGAGTTGAAAAAACGGATCGGCGCCAGCGTATGAAATTTTCATTCTCCAAAACTGGTGCTGGGTTCACTCCCTCTTTTACCCTCCTCGAGCTTCTCATTGTCATCGGCATCATCGCGGTTCTGGGCTCGGTCACCTTCATTGCCTTAAACCCGGTGGAGACTATCTGCGCCTCCCGTGACACCCAGCGCTTCTCTGATCTGGATGCCTTGAACAAGGCAGTGAACATGGCGGTGATCGAAAACACCTCTGCCTCTTTGGGAACAGCCTCCACGGTCTATGTGTCACTTCCGGACGCTTCCTCGACCTGCGCTTCCTGGTCTCTGCCCTCTTTGCCTACGGGTTGGGCCTACCACTGTGCAGCCTCTTCAACCTACACCCTGACCAATGGGACCGGGTGGTTACCGGTAAACCTCGCATCCCTCTCAACCGGGTCTCCCATTGCTCATGACCCCCTGGATCCGACCAACGACGCTACGCACTACTACCAGTATGTGGCAAATCCCTCGCAAACAACCTGGGAGCTTGCGAGTGTCATGGAAAGTGCAAAATACAAGATGGGAGGGCCAAACGACAAGACCTCCACGGACGGAGGAGCAAACCTGGGACTCTATGAGCAGGGCACGGACCTGACGTTGGTACCCGTAGACAGTGGAGACAGTTCCTTGGTGGGGTGGTGGCCCCTCAACGAAGGATCAGGAACGGTGGCGTATGACAGGTCAGGCAAGGGCAATAACGGAACTTGGGCAGGAACACCCGCAGGAGACAATGGGACCTACTACACCACGAGTGGCGGAAAACCCGTGGGAGAGTTCAACGGAAGTGATGATTATGTTATATCTAGTACAACAACTACAGTCCTTCCGGCAACTGCCCCGATTAGCGTTTCTTTTTGGGAGGATTGGTCAGGAATTTTGATAACAAATTGCTCTGGCGACGGCGTGATTGGTACAAATTATGGTTACTCTTTCCCCGTTGGAGTGCGACACGGGAGTTATTGCTATGAAGGAGCCAATGGGAAAATAACTGGAAGTTTTGAATCGAATTCAAATACGTATTTGCCATATGGACCAATTGATTCAAGTTCTGCTGCAAACCAGTGGAGATTTTACGTTTTAACAAATGATGGGTCTACATCAACCTTATATTCCAATGGTTCGTTAGTTCAGAGTATATCGGCAACACCATACCAATCTCCAGCCGGTGGGAATATAACATTTGGAGGAGTTGAGTGGGCCGGCCGTTTCGATCTTGCAAATACTATACTGAGAGATATTCGGATTTACAAAAAGGTTTTGTCCCAGCAGGAAATTCAGGCCATTTATAACGCGACACGATAAAAGGTAATTAGTAATTGAGTAATTGGTAATTAGATGGCTAGGTAGGAGTGGGTATTTGGATAAGTTCGTTACTATTTACTTTTTACCATTTACCAAGCTAAATTTGCCATTTAGCGGGTTTTATGATAGGATAGCCCCATGAATACAGACCCCCGGCTCTACGATATGAGCTTTTGGATCGCCGACGACGGATCGGGCAATGCGCCTGACGCGTATTTCGAATCGGTCAAAGCGAAGGTTTCGGAATTTTCCGGGACAATTTCGCACGACCGCAGGCTCGAAAAGCGCATGCTTTCCTATCCCATCAAGAAGCAGACCAATGCGTGGTGGGCGGAAATGCAGTTCACTATGGCGCCTGACAAGCTTCTTTCGTTCAAGGATTCCTTGAAGTACGAAGACAAGATTTTGCGCAAAGTCATCACGTCGGTCATCGTTTCCAAGAAGATCCGCAAACCCAGGCTCGGCCCCCAGGCGCGTCAAGACGGTTCGCAAAGAATCGAGCGCAGTCCCAAGGCTAAGGAATCGGATGTTGATTTGGACGCAAAGCTCAAACAGATCCTCGAAACGGAAAAAGCAAACTAATTTTTTCCTATGGATCTTAACAAAGTGCTTTTGGTCGGACGCGTGGTGCGCGACGTCGATCTGCGCATGATTCCGTCCGGACAGTCAGTCGCGTCGTTTTCCATCGCAACCAACCGCGTGTGGACCGACAAGGCAGGGCAGAAACAAGAGCAGACCGAGTTCCACAATATCGTGGTGTGGGGCAGACAAGCGGAATTGTGCAACCAATATCTGACCAAGGGGAGCACGGTGTTGATCGAAGGAAGGCTGCAGACCCGCTCCTGGGATGCGCAGAACGGAGAGAAAAAATACAGGACGGAAATCATCGCTGAGCGCATCCAATTCGGCCCCAGGCCCCAAGCAGGAGGCCAGCAGATGCCCATGAACAGCTCCGGCTCGGGATTCAAGCCAGCTGCTCAGAAACAGGATGAAACTATGCCTCTTGAAGAAGAATTGCCGGAAATCACCCAAGACGAAGTACCCCAAGACGATAATCCACCCTTTTAAAACACTATCATGGCTATCAAGATCAAAAAGAAAACCCAATGCTTTTTTTGCGGCAGGGACGAGGTGTCCTGGAAAGACACGGCGACCTTGGTGAAATTCATCGCCGCGTCGCGCAAGATCAAACCGCGCGAAAAAACAGGACTGTGCGCCAAGCATCAGCGGGCAGTTGCCAATGCGATCAAGCGCGCGCGCTTCATGGCATTGTTGCCGTACACGCCTAATATGTCCAGGTAAAACATTGATTTCACACGCAACACAAAAACCGCCAAAAGGCGGTTTTTGTGTTGCGTGTCTTATTCTGCGCAGCTGATGGGATTCGAACCCACGGTCTTCGCCGTGACAGGGCGACGTGTTAACCAGGCTACACCACAGCTGCAACTGGTTTATTTTATAGGAAAAATGTGCATTTGACAACAAAAATCCGCCGCACAGATTTTTGTTGTGGAGTGACTTTGCTTTGTGCCTGCGGGAAGAGTCGGACTTCCTTCTAGGGGTTATGAATCCCTCGTTCTAACCGTTGAACTACGCAGGCAAGCTGAACCATTATAAAGTTTTTTCGCATGGCTGCAAGATGCGTGTTCCGCAATACGGGCAAGGCAGAGGCTTGATTTTTTCCGAATTCTATGGTATAATCCGCATAAGTTAAGTGGGACATCGGACTACGCAAGTAAGAAGATGATCTCCAGTACCTAGAATCCAGCACCTGCCGCAAGGCGGGTGCTGGATTTTTGTTGCAACGGGGCACGGTTTCCGACTCCGCACCTATAAACGGTGCTTGATCCGGAAACTGTGCCTCGTTTTCACGTGTTGAGGGTTTGTGCGGGGCTTATGGCGATATATCATGCCCGCGATTTTTCGTTGTCCAGACAAACACTCAACGCTCGGACATTTGTCCGAGCGTTGAGTGTTCTGTGCTTGCATCCCTGCCGGAAGTAATACTCCAATACCTATAAGTTAAGTGAGTGCTGTCCGGCAGGGGTGGAAGCACGGATGATAGTGGTATTGTAGCAACGCGCACGCGGATGTCAAAACGCGCAAGAGCACGGCATGCGCTGTTTTCAAAAATATATCGGGCTATCTTCGATTCAAACGATCGCGCGTGACAAGCGATCGGCGATCCGCGAGGATTTTCACTTATCCACAGTTGTCAATCAACGCATAGCTTCTACAATATACATATCTACGAATGACCGGATGTCATTGCGTGCACATTTATTTTTTATTGTTTTGAATCCCGAATGCGCTCGTCGAGCATTCGGAACTAATCCATGCACTTCTATGGTAACGCGAAGAAAAAAGATGCCAGCCAAGAAGGCTCCGGCAAAGCGCAAAACCGTGCGCAAGGCGACGAAGAAGTCAGTCCGCAAAACCGTGCGTAAGTCGGTGCGAAAGCCAGCCAGAAAGGCAGCGCGCAAGCCTGCCCGAAGGAAGGCGCGTCGATAACGCACATCCGATCCCGCTCTGCACACGTGACTTCAAAAGCCGCGGATGCAGGGCGGCCTACCGGCAGACGGATAGGGATTTTCACCACGGTTCCACCGCGGTTTTTTAATATGTATTTTGAGGCAAGAAAACGCGTAAAAGAGGTAATTTTGTTTTGTTGCGAAATTGGCGCGTGCCAGGTACACTGGAATCATATATGGGAATTCGGTTTTCTTTCCGGCATATCGACGCTACGGAGGCTCTCGAGGCGTATATCGAGAAGAAATTCGCAAAGCTTTCTTCGTTGGCGCAACGACTTCATGCCTCGCCGTCATGTTTTGTGTCCATGCAGCGCGTGACCGGGCACCGGGAGGGTGTGGTGTTCGAAATCACAGTGACCATGCAGGTCGGTCCGATCACGCTGGTGAATACCGAACAGGCGTCGGACGTGTACGCGGCAGTCGATAAGATTGAATCTGAACTCGTGCGCCAACTGGAAAAACACATGGACAAGCCGGCAACGAAACGCAAGGAAACCGCGCGCAAGGCAAAGCGCGATCTTCAGGAAGAAACGGAAACAGAGTAAGGTAACGCATCACATCTGGTATGTTTGATCTGGTCAAACGGATTTTTCAAAACGTGGAACTGCGGACCATCCGCGGTTTTTTGCCCGTGGTCGCCCATATCAACGCATTGGAATCGGGACTTGAGCCGCTTTCGATGGAAGAACTTCGGAAAAAGGGCATGGCGCTTCGCGCGCGCGCCCACGCGGGCGAAGCGTATGACGTTTTGCTTCCCGAGGCGTTCGCCTTGGCGCGCGAAACGTCCCGCCGCGTGCTCGGCCAGCGTCATTTCGACGAACAGCTTATGGGAGGCATGGCCTTGGCGCACGGGAAAATTGCCCAGATGCGCACCGGAGAAGGCAAGACCT
>JAKALE010000006.1 GCA_021813305.1 bacterium | reverse complement strand
TTTGCTATTTCGATTGCCCGGATAAGGCGATGGGGGTTACGGGCATCGATGGTTTTTGCCTTGCGCGCATCAAGTTTCATGAGCAACGCAAGGAGTTTTTTTGCGTTCTTCTTGGCGAGGCGCGCGCGCAAGGCTGGATCGGGTTTTGCATCGGGGAATCGGGCATTCTGGCAGACCGCATCGATCCAAAACCCGGTTCCGCCGACCAAAAACGGCACGCGTCCGCGTTTCGCAATCCGTTTGATGGCTGCAATGGCTTTTCGTTTGTATTGCTGGGCGCTGTACGGGGATTTTGGATTGCGGAATGAAAGCAGCTCGTGGGGAACGCCTTGCATTTCTTTTTCGGTCACGGTTCCTGCGCCGATTTCAAGTCCATGGTAAATCTGGCGCGAATCGGCTGATACGATTTGGCCTGAAAACCGTTTGGCAAGGCGTACAGCGAACCCTGATTTTCCGGAAGCAGTAGGTCCGAGAATGACAATCAGTGGAATAGAAGTATGGCGCATGATTGGATTGTAGCATCATGACGGCGGATTGAGTTTTAGAGCGTCTCGTGGTATCCTGTTTCATTGAAATTGAAAATACGTTATGGGTGGTATAGCAAACAGACATCATACCAAAGCGCGCAGAAACGCAGGCAGGTCGCATATGGCCCTTGCGGCAACGAAATTCGTTGCGTGTCCGAAATGTCACGCATTGATGCAATCCCATCGGATATGCCAGAGCTGCGGATATTACAAGGGTGCGGAGCTGGTTGACGTCATGAAAAAAGCGAACAAGAAAGAGCAGAAGCGGAGGGAGAAGGTTCTGGGCCAGACGGACAAGAAGAAATAACAGTATCATTCCTTTCCATGGGATCGCGTCATCTTTCCCGGTCCATCGCTGTACAGACACTCTACGAGCTTGATTTTCATCAGGACAAAGCGCCGTCTTTGGACGAGATTTTGCAGCGCAATGTTGCAGAGTTCGGTCCTGATCTCAAGGATGTCGAATTCGCCAAGCGCCTTGTTGAAAACACGTTGGCGCACAAGGATGAAGCCGATGCGATTATCGTGAAAGCTGCACCGGAATGGCCGCTCGACAAAATAAACCTTGTTGACCGCAACATTCTGCGTCTGGGATTATACGAACTCATTTGGGGCAACCATCAGGAGGTGCCCGAACGCGTCGCCATCGATGAAGCAATCGAGTTGGCAAAGGAATTCGGCGGGGAATCGTCGGGAAAGTTCATCAACGGCGTTTTGGGAACGATTTACCGCGAGATGGGGGGCATGGATCAAAATAACCAAAAGCACGAAGAAGCCAAAAACCAAACCGAAGCATAACTGCGTTCTGTTTTTTGGTTTTTCTGCATACGCATGGATTTCACGGAACTCGAAAAACGATTGGGCGCAACATTCACCAAGCCCGAATTGCTTGAGGAAGCGATGACCCATCGCTCGTTTTTGAATGAGCGACCGTCCTGGCCCAGGCCGCACAACGAGCGTTTGGAATTCTTGGGGGACGCGGTATTGGAGTTGGTAGTGACCCAATATCTCTATGTGCATTACCCCAACAATGAAGGGGAGCTGACTAGTTTCCGCGCCGCGTTAGTCAACGCCGACACGTTGGGTGAGACGTCTCGGGAATTGGGGGTGAACGACTTCTTGCTGCTCTCTAAGGGAGAGGCGAAGGATGTCGGGCGTGGAAGGCAGGAAATTTTGGGAAACGCATTCGAAGCGTTGGTGGGTGCGCTCTATTTGGACGGCGGATATAACAAGGCTGAAGAATTCATTATGCGCGTGTTGATCCCCAAGATCGACGGCATTATTTCGCGCGGTTTGCATCGGGATCCGAAGAGCAGGTTCCAGGAAGAAGCGCAGGCGCGCGTGGGCACGACGCCGTCGTACCGCGTGTTGCGCGAGTGGGGGCCGGATCATGAAAAGCAGTTCGTGGCAGGCGTTTTTTTGAACGAGGAAAAAGTCGCCGAGGGCCAGGGATTTTCAAAACAGGAAGCGGAAGTGCAGGCAGCACAGAAGGCGCTGGAAGAAAAGGGGTGGAAGTAGGTACCCGCACTGCGGGATGTCCTCACGTACCTAGAAACGGTACTTAGATTGCATCCCGCAGCGCGGGTAATAAGCAGGAAGGACGATGAGCGGATGGTGTGGCGCTCCGTTGCACCTAGAACGGCGCTTATACTGTGCACCACCGGACACTTTAATCGAGCAATATGCTCAAGAAACTCGAAATACACGGCTTCTCCGCCAAAGGCGGATCCGCCTCAGGCGGAAAATCATTTACTCAGATATGTTGAAGAAGTTGGAAATACACGGTTTCAAGTCGTTCGCCGATAAGACTGCCCTTACGTTTCCCGCGGGCATTACGGCAGTCGTGGGGCCGAACGGTTCGGGCAAATCGAACGTGGTTGATGCGATCCGCTGGGTGCTCGGAGAGCAAAGCGCCAAGCATATCCGTGTCGGCAGTGCGACCGATGTGTTGTTCAATGGCATGGGGCAAAAGCCGGCAGCGGGATTTGCAAGCGTGAGTTTGGAATTCGACAACGGCCGCAAACAATTTCCGATCGATTTCGGCGAAGTGCAGATTTCGCGCAAAGTGTATCGCGACGGAACGTCCGATTATCAGATCAACAAACGCAGCGCGCGCCTCAAGGACGTGACCCATCTTCTGGCTGCGGCCAAGCTCGGGGTCAAGGGCATGGGCATTGTGAATCAGGGCGCGGCCGACGTGTTTTTGCGCGCCAATGCCGTGGAACGCAGAGAGATGCTCGAAGAGATGATCGGGCTCAAGGAATTCCGTCTGAAAAAAGAGGAGGCCGAACGCAGAATCAAGGAAACCCGGGATAATCTTTCCAAGGTTGAAAGCATTATCCAGGAACTTGAACCCAATCTCCGGTCATTGCGCCGCCAGGTGCAAAAGTGGGAATCGCGCACCCAGAAAGAAACCGAGCTCAAAGAGATCGAGCGAGAATATTTTTCATATAAAATTGCGGATATCGAGCGCGCATTCGATGCGGAGGACTCCGGGCATGCAGATACCAAAGCGATCGAGAAGGAAATCGCACGCCTGCGCACAGAGATTCAGGGTCGCCAGCGCGATCTTGATCAAGGGGATGCCAATGATCCTTCGCTTCATGCCGCACGCCTTGAACTTGAAACGCGCATGCGGAATTCCCAGGCAAAGCAGGCGGAAGCATCCCATGCCTTGGGGATGATCGAGGGGAAATTGCAGATGTTTTTGTCATTGGAAAAGCATCCTGCGGGGGTGCGCGTGGACGAGGCGGTGAAAAAGTTGGAACACATCAGACAATTGTTGTCCGATATGGCTTCCCTTGACGATCTTTCTCAAGTGCGCAAGGGCATACGGGATGTCATGCGTGACATCGAGGGGTTTTTGGCGCCAAAGGGGGCATCGACGGAACGGGATGGGGAAGAAGACGCGTTGCAAAAACAAAAGCAGGAAATCAACCGTACGATCGAGCAGGAAGCCCGCGCCATTGCATCGTGCGCCAAGGAATTGGAAACCATGGAACGCGCGGTACTTGATCGGTCTGCCGCGTTGCGCACTGCCATGAAAGATCTGGATTCGTTGCGCACTGCCATGCAGGAACAGGAATCGTTGCGCGAACGGGCATTGTTCGCCAAGGAACGCAAACAGCTCAAGCAGGACGACATTCGCATGCGTCTCGAAGAAGCCGGGTACCAATGGGATGCGTTTGTCGGTGAAAACAAGGATTTGATCGCGCAGCCTTTATCCCAAGAATATCCGGTCGGGGACGCGGAAACGAAAATGATCCGGTTGCGCAGGGATCTTGCCCTGATCGGGGAACTCGATGAGGAAGTGGTCAAGGCGCATCGGGACGCAACGGAGCGCTACGAATTTTTGACTCAGCAAAAACAGGATTTGGACAAGGCGCTTTTTGACCTGGACGCCTTGGACGCATCGTTGGAAGAAAAAATCCGTACCGGGTTCGAGACCGCCTTGCGCGACATCGATGCGGAATTCAACAAGTATTTCCAGATTATTTTCGACGGAGGCAAAGCTTCGGTCAGCGTGGTGCGCATGGAAGAATCGGCAGATTCGACTACCACGGACGGTTTGCCCTCGGACGACAGTGATATTGATGCGGAAGGCGGAAAGCAGAAGGTGGAAAGCGGAACAGGGGAGCTGGGCGTTGATTTTTCCGTGCACCTGCCGCGCAAAAAAATCAAATCCGTGGAAATGCTCTCCGGGGGCGAGCGTTCGCTCACGGCCATCGCGCTTTTGTTCGCCATCATCAGCGCGGCAAAACCGCCGCTTCTGGTGCTTGACGAAATCGATGCTGCCTTGGATGAAGCCAATTCCCAGAAATTCGCAAAACTGTTGCGCGCCATGATCACGGACGTGCAGTTCATCATCATTACCCATAACCGCTCCATCATGGAATCCGCAGACATCCTGTACGGCGTTACGATGCAGGATGGCGTATCCAAAGTGTTCTCATTGCGGTTTTCCCAGGCGGAGGAACTTGCGGCACAGGACAAGACCTCGTAATCCGTTTTC
Organism: bacterium; assembly: GCA_021813305.1. Next base: position 5,218 of record JAKALE010000006.1, on the reverse strand, counting down.
CGCGAGCCGGTTGCGCTTATCGCGGGCGAGCTTTTTGGTTTATACTATACGTATGAATATTCAGGAGCGGAATGCGAATAACGGAATGCTGTCGGTGGAACAAGGCGTTTCCGCCCTGATTATGATTTTGGGCATCACGCTGGTTGTCACGGTGCTTGGCGTCGGCATGGGGCTTTTGAGTTATTGGGAAACCATGAATTCGCTTTCCTGGCAGAACACGCAGGCTGCGTATTTTGCCGCACAGGCGGGGGCGTACGATGCCATGGATCAGATCATGTTCAATAAAGCGTACAGCACCGCAGGTACGGTTTTGCCCGTAGCATCGGGAACCGCCACGATCCAAGTGCAAAACGGCACCGACGAAACCGGCGCATCGGTTCCCGGCATCACGCTGGTAACGTCGTTGGGTGCGGTCGGCAATGCGCAGCGCAAAGTCCAAGTGAAAACCGCCGTGGACTCCCAGACCGGAAAAATCACCGTCATCTTCTGGAAGGAAGTGAGCCTGTGATCCGGCGCATTGCGGCGCAGCCTGCGCCATCGTATACTAAACCATTGCATTCATGACTTCTCCATCAGCATTCAGGAAATTCTTGGATCAGCTTGTGCCGCAACAGGAGTATGCGGGATTGGAAATCGGGGAAAAGGCGATCACGTACCTGCTTTTATCCCATTACGACTTGTCGGTCGAGCGGTTCATCGAGATTCCGCTCGTGCCGGGCACCGTGGTCAAGGGGGAGCTGAAGAATATGGGCGCGTTCACGCAGGCCTTGGCGCAGCTCCAGGAGCAGATTGCGGGAAAGGAAAAAATCGCGGTGCCGTTCGTCGCGAATCTGCCTTCCACGGATTTCTTTCTCCATGTGCTCGAGCTGCCCGACATTCCGGAAACGTCCTACGACGAAGCGGTCAGGCTCAACGCGGGCCAGGTATCTCCGGTTCCTTTGTCCGAGGCGTATATGGATTGGCAGAATCTGGGCGTGAATCTGCGCACTTTGCAGCGCGAATTCTTGATCGCCGTTGCGTCCAAACAGCGCATCGACCCGTTTTTAGAGGCATTCCGGCAAGTCGGCATGCAGCCATTGGCTTTGGAGTCCCGCTCGCTTTCGCTTTTGCGTTTGTTTGCGTATTTTTCCCAAACCGTTGAGAAGAACATCACGCTGTTGACCGTTGATATCGGTCAGGACGGCATGACGTTTCTTGTGGGCAAACAAGGCAAGCTGTTTTTCGATTTTTACCTGTACTGGGCAGAGATTCCGGAAGCCCAGGATGGAACGATTACCCAGGACGATCTCAAGGCGATTTTGTCGCGCGAAGTGCGCCGGGTATTGGAATTTTATTCGTTGCACAACGATGAAGCGGCCCAGAACGTGACGCTGTTTGCGCCGGTATTGCGCGCCGAACTGGCCGAATACATCGCCAAGGAATTTTCTCTCAGGATGATTCCGATGACCTTGCCTGCGGTTGCGCCGGTCAAAGAAGGGGAGCAGCCAAAAGCTTCTGATTTGTACGCCGGCCTGTTGGGCGTGTCGGTGCGCGGAAGCCTTGTTCCCCGCGAGGACGACGATATCGTATCCGTGCTTCCGGAAAACACCAAGGTGCTCTACCGGGAATCCCGCCTGTACGCGTTCGTGTCGCTGTGGTCAAAAATCGTACTCTTTACGTTGGGCGGCCTGGTTGCCATGTCGCTGGGGGTCCTGGCGATCGTCCAGCATGAATATGCAAGCGTGCAGCAAAGCTTGAACGCGTTCAACAGCGCGCCCGAAGCCGCGCGCATCGCGGATTTGCAAAAACAGGCAGCTGATTTCAACGGGCTGGTGACGCGGCTTTCATTGGCCGAGAAACAGACCCATGTGTGGACCGCGTATTTCGATCCGGTGCTCCAGGCAGCGAAAGCGAACAACGTCACGATTGCGCGCATTTCAGTTTCCGAAAACGCGCCGGAATTCAAATTATGGGGAAGCGCGCCGAGCCAGCAAAAAACATCCGATTTCAAGTCAGCGGTTGCATCGAGCACCGATGTATTTTCCCAAGTCGATATTCCGCTTTCGTCTCTTGCCCAAGGCCCCGGGGGAACGACATTCATGCTTGTCGCAACCATGAAGTAGCCCATTACGAAGGGCAGCTATCCACATTTGACCGTTTAAAGCATTTTAGGTAGAATATATCTTGCGCAAATCAGAGGGTTTATGTAAGAAAAAAGCAGGGTTTGCGTCTTTTCTTAGAGAAAGCAGTACTGGCAGGATTTCGGAACGCGTTTTGGTTCCCATTCCATTTCCATCATGAGACTGGTCAGATAATTGAAGAGGTTTCCTGTTCCGCTTGGCACGAGAATGTCCAGGTTTTTGCGCATCAGCGCAGGGCTTGGTTTGTTCTCCTGTGAAGCGGAACAAGAAGGTCGTATCTTGTTCCAATAATTCCTTAAGGGATTATTTGCTTCGTTCCTTGGGTCGAACCTTTGTGCCGTCCAAGATCGCGCATTGCGCGACCGAACGACAGCCGGTTATGTCGATTATCTTGGCAAAACCTTGCCGAGAGCCGGTCGAGCGCACTATGGAGCGGGCGAATATATCAAACCAAAAATAATAAAAAACGATGAGTAAATCATTGAAGAACATTTTTGCAGTGACCCTTGTCGTTGCCAGCTTGGTGTGGACCGTTGCGCCCGCAGGAGCTGTCAGCATCAGCGACCTGCTCGCGCAGATCGCAGCATTGCAAGCACAACTTGCAGCTCTTCAAGCCTCATCAGGTACAGGTTCAAGCGCTGTTTGCTTGTCCAAAGACTTGTATTATCCAATGAAGGATGATCAGGTCAAGACAGTGCAATCGTGGTTGAACGTTTCGCCGATGTCCGGTTACTTCGGTCCTTTGACCAAGGCAGCCGTGATCGCCTATCAAAAGGCGAACAGCATCTCTCCGGCAGCAGGATATGTTGGTCCTTTGACCCGCGCATCCTTGAACGGAAAGTATTGCGTTTCGACGACTCCGTCCACCACTCCGGGCACAACCCCGGCGCCGGCAGGATCAGTCTCCGTGACATTGTCACCGAGCACCCCGGCATCAGCGACCTTGATCAGCACCGCATCCATCGGCTCACAGGCTTTGGCGCCGGTCCTTGCATTGCGTTTCACCGCCCCTGCGACAGCAGCGGTTCAGGTGAACACAGTCGTGGTCCATCGCTCGGGCGTGAGCGCAGATGCTGACGTGTCCAACTTGTACTTGGTGGTCAATGGCGCGACTGTTGCGAGCTCTCCGTCCGTTTCAGCCGGAGCATTCACATTTACGAATTCAGCAGGCCTGTTCACAGTGCCCGCAGGTTCGTCCGTGGACGCATGGGTGAAAATGGACTTGGCAAACAACACGTCCGCTGGAAAGACCTTCCAGTTCGGCTTGTTGGCTTCCTCTGACGTAAGCACCAATGCTTCGTCGGTCGCAGCGACGTTCCCGATCATGGGCAGCAGCTTTACGGTTGCGCAGGTAACTGACCTTGGCGAAATGACGCTTTCGAGCGCCACGCCGTCGGCAAATACCTCCGTTGATCCGGGAACCACGAACTACCAGGTGTTCAGCATGAGCGCCCAGGCAGCAAACCAGCCTCAGCAGGTTTCATTCATGAAATTCACTTTGGTTGGAACAGCTGACTACGACGCATTGCAGAACTTGCAGTTGTTCGTGGACGGCGCACAGGTCGGAAACACGGTTGCTATGATGAATAGCGACAAGACTGTTTCCTTCGACCTTTCGTCCGCACCGCTTTCATTCACATCGGGTCAGACCCGCCTTATTTCGCTTCGCGCAAGCGTCGTGAAAGGCGCTGGCCGCAATTTCTACTTCGAGATTGCAGCAAGCTCGGACTTCCAGTCCAAGGACATGACCTACGGTGTGGTCTTGAAGACCAACCAGTCCAATGTGTTCACCCTGTTCACAGCAGCGGGAACCACGTCGATCAACCAGGGTTCCGTCACGGTAAACCAGACAGCTGGCGCGCCGACCGGACCTTTGACCGCGAACGCAACCAACGTGAAGATCGCTTCGTTTGACGTCAAAGCGAACGGCGAAGACATTCGCATTTCGCAGTTGTCATTCGAAAACATCTCCACGCACACGTTGAACAACGTCAAAGTGGTGATCAACGGATCCCAGTACGGCAGCATGGTCTCGACCTTGGCGACCTCAGCGACCAACGCTTTCTCAGGAACCTACACGTTCCCGGCAGGCGTGACGCAGACCGTTGCCTTGTACGCAGACCTCACCTCGCCGACTGTGTCAGGCGACACCGTCCAGGCGACGTTTGTCCTTGGCTCGGGTAACGGCGTCAGGGTCTCAAGCGGTTCCTCGCTTGCGGTTCCTGGCTCCAGCATGAACAGCAACGCCATCTCCATTTCGGCAGGCGGCGTGACTGCAGTTCTTAACTCAGCCGTGGCGAACGTGAACACGGTCCTCAACGCGCAGAATGTCATGCTCGGCTCGTGGTTGATTACGGCTCCGACTGACCAGGGAGTCTCAGTCAACGGCGTGACCGTTTCTGACAATGCCAACACCGGTTACGGCCTTGGCACTGCGTTCTCGAACTTGACCTTGTGGAATGGTACGACCCAGTACGGGCAGACCATCTCCTCTCCGTCTTCGACGTCCGGGGACTCAACGACGTTCAACTTCGGCACTGCACTTTCCATTGCGGCAGGCCAGTCAGTCGAGATTGACTTGAAGGGCAATGTCCTTTCAGCGGCTTCGACAACGATCTGGAACGGCGGCGCAGAGGATGCGGCCCGCGTGACGAGCGTAAGCTCCACCGGCAGCATCACCAACAGCGCTGTTACCTACAGCTCTGGTAACGTTGCAGGCCAGACGATCACGTTGAACTCAGGGGCAACCTTGACCGTTTCAACCGAAGCGTCTCCGACCATGCCGAACTCGACCTATTTGGTCGCCGGCACGACCGGCACGACCTTGGGAGCGTTCCGCTTTGCGGCGAACAACACCGAGGACGTGAAAGTCACTCAGGTGACGGTAAACGAAACCGGAGCATCCGATGTTCCGGGCAACTTGAAGAACATTTCATTGTGGGTTGATGGCGCACAGGTTGGCTCGACCGTTCCGGCCTTTGTCAACGCAGCGTCCAACACCGCCGTGTTCTCCAACGCAGCCGGCTTGTTCACTGTTCCCAAGAACAGCTACAAGACCGTCTACGTAAAGGCTGACGCAACCGACAAGGCAAACGGCA
>JAKALE010000101.1 GCA_021813305.1 bacterium | reverse complement strand
TAGTCGAAAATACGCGAGGGTTGCGAGGAAAAATAGCAGTCTATATATGCTGCGTCAAATTTTTCCGAAGCGAACCGACACGTGGCTTCACTATTCAAAGCATCATGATTTGAAAGAACAAAATGTTAGCCAATACCCCGCCACGCCGAACGCGACGCTCACGTTCAATGATTCTTTTTTGCCCAGCATGGGTATTTCTAAAATTGTATCACAGAGCTTGAGCACTTGTTTAGAAATGCCCGAAACCTCGGCACCGAGCACAAGTGCGACCGGCTTGGCGGTTTTGAATTTTCTGATATCTGCCGAATGCGCATCCTGCTCCAAAGCGACAATTTGGTATCCGTCTTTTTTGCACTGCCTGATTGCGTCGCTCGCGCGTTTTTTATATTCCCACGGTACGGTATATTCCGCCCCTAAAGCGGTTTTCGCAATATCGCGGTTCGCCTTGAGGCCGATGCCTGCAGGACAAGGCGTTATGCCGCACAGATACAGTTTTTCAACACCAAGCGCGTCCGCGGTGCGGAATATCGATCCCACATTATGTGCGCTCCGAATGCTGTCCGCGATGACTGCGAAGCGCTGCTGCTTCATGCTCACAATGCCAATTTGTTCAAAAAATCAACGCAGGAAAGTGCTGCCGCGATGCCCTGGCCGGCCGCAATCCCGATCTGTTTATACGGCATATCAGTGACATCTCCTGCGGCAAACAATCCCGGAATGTTGGTCTTTCCCAGTGCGTCGATCTTGATTTCTCCCGAAGCGGTGCGGGCAAGATCGGGCATGACAAATTCCGCGTTGGGAATCATTCCGATATGAATGAACACGCCCTGCGTTTCAATGATTTTCTCTTCTCCTGTTGCAATATCTTTGTAACCGACTGCAGTCACGAAATCCGTACCGATAATCTTCGTGGTGGCCGCATAGGAGACTACCGTCGTGTTCTTTCCCGACTTGACGCGAGCGATCAAAGATACGTCTCCTTTCAGATCGGGATTCTTGGTCAGGACATACGCATGCGTCGCGATATCATTCATCATGATGCCCGACTCGCTTGCTGAATCTCCTCCGCCGATAGTCACTACGGTTTTGTTCCTATAGAGCGGACCGTCGCATACGGTGCAATAGCTCACGCCCTTGCCCCGAAACTCCTTTTCACCCGGCACACCCAGTTCGCGGGGATGGGAACCGGTCGCAATGATCACGCTTTGCGCTTCCCAAGAAACCGCGTTGTTCGGATCATCCTTCCACCCTTTTGCCAAAAATCCCTTGTCCGTCTTCTCAAGCGACGTAATGCGCACGCCCAACTCCGGCTCAATGCCGTACAGCTTCACGTGCTCGAGAAATTTGTCCGACAAAGCGACACCGTTGGTCTGTCCCGTTCCAGGATAATTCCCCACTTCGCCGGATTGCGCCATCTCGCCGCCGAAATCGGTCCCTACCAGGGCGAATGACACGTTTCTGCGCGCCAAATAGATTGCCGCGGACGCGCCCGCAGCCGAAGAACCGATGATAAGTACTGGAATCATAGGATAAAAAATAAAAATGCGAGCTCATTGTGCCACGCGACCATGTGTTTTACAATAGAGCAACGTCTATGCGTAAAAAACTTTTTCTGTTTTTCGGCGATACCGCGGCATTCTGGCTTTCGTTCTTGCTCATGCTCGGCCTGCGCTGGGGAACTTCAGTGACGCCGTATTTCTTTTTCGCCAACTTCGTGCCATTTTTCGCGCTGTGGCTCGCCTGGTGCCTCATCGCATACAGCATGCAGCTGTATTCGCGCGCGGTCTTCGGATCGCGCAAATACGACTGGATCGTTGCCGGCACGGTTGCGCTGTTTATCCTGCTTGCCGCATCGGGCATGCTGTTCTATTTTTACGCGCGCGCGGCAAGCATCGGTGTAAGCCCGCGAGGGTCACTGCTGCTCTTCTGGGCATTATTCAGCATCCTGCTCATGTCCTGGCGGAGCGTCGCGGAATCGGTACTCGCCAAGCGTATGATCGAACGAGTGCTTGTAATCGGGACAACGCCCGAGCTTTCGGAGTTAGCTTTGTTTTTGACAACGCATGACGAATACGGATTCAAAACATTTTCCGTCAGTCAAGCGCCCTCGTCCCCCACTGCTTTGGGGCGGCTCATTAAGGAAGAAAATATCGAAACTGTGGTCAGCACCGACGAACTGTTTCCCCATGACCTCTACCCGGCGCTGGCAAGCCTGTCGTCGCTCAATGTCAATTTCTATGATCCGGCGTCGTTTTACGAAAATAAGATAGGAAAAATCCACCTCGGTTCCGTATCGAACATCTGGGCGCTCACGAGTGTCGTGCGGCACATGTCACCTGTATTCACGGTCAGTAAAGAAATCGTCGAAAAGCTCGTCGCTGTTTTCTGCGGCGCATGCCTGTCTCCAGTTCTTGCATGTATCGCCCTGTTCGTCAAAGCCACATCGCGCGGACCGATACTCTACGCCCAAACCCGCATCGGCATCAACGGCAAACCGTTCCTGCTCTATAAATTCCGTACCATGAAACAGGATG
>JAKALE010000100.1 GCA_021813305.1 bacterium | reverse complement strand
TGATCCAGCGTTTTTCCGTTCAGGCTGCCGCTCACGACATTGATGTTGCTCCGAAACGAAGAACCGTTCACGGAATCAGCGGTCGGACTCATGAAAATCACCAATGTCCCCTTCTGCCCGCTCGCGTCGGTCTGCCAACCCGCGGGCGGCATCATGGAAAACCGATGCTGGCTGTCGGTATAGAGCGCCTGTGCGGCCGGAGACGCCGAAACATTCTGTTGCGCCACAGTACGCGCAATCCCGACAATCAGGCCGTACACGAACAGCGATACGAACACGATGATCCCGAGAATCCCGAGCACCATGCCGATGGTGGCTATGAGCCGGCGCGATGATTTGAGCCCCATGACGCCCAATACGATGGCTGCGATCGCAAACACGAAGACCGCTCCGCCGGACAATACCAAGGCCGTTGCTCCGCGCACCGGAAGAAAATTCGAAATAATGCTTACAACCCCCGCGATAATCGAAACCAAAGCGAACATGCCTTTCGTGTCATTCGGATCGTCCGCGCTCGATGGCACGGGCTGCATCGGCTGTTCCCGGAATTGCTGCTGCGATTGCACGGGCTGTTGCACAACCGCGGGCTTGAGGTCCTGAACCATGATCTGCTGCGGCGACGTTCCAGGCACCTGAGGCTGTACTGGCATCGGCTGCGATTGCGGTTGAACGGATTGCTGGATAGCCGGTTGCTGCGTTTGTACTGCCGGCTGGCTTTGCTGCGGAGCTGATGCGGTCTGAGACAAGACCGGTGCTTGCGATTGTCCCGCGATCGCAAAAGCGGAATCAATGTCGGCTTTCTGCCATCCTTGGGCGATCAAAATCCCCGTGATCGCCTCTTTGGCGGTTCCCTGCCCTAACTGTTCCTTGATGTACGCGACAAGTTGTTCGGTAATCATGAAAAATAAAAAAATAATTGCAAACCTAATCCGTATGGTAACGCAAATCCGCGCAATGCGCCATACTCATGACGCCAACTTCCGCAGCTCTTGCACCAACTGCGCCACGCGTTTTTCGCTCAATACCTTCCGTTTGTCGCTGTTTTTGTCCACGTCGCTCAGGCGATGATGCGGCACGACGTTCATATGCACATGGCGCACACTTCTGCCGGAGTTTTTCCCGTTGCGAAGCAGGAACGAAAAATCCTTGATGCGCTTTTTCGCGTAGATGCGCATCACCACGCGCATCAGGGACACCATGTCCTTGAACTCCTGTGCAGTGAGCTCGGAAACCGACTCGACATGACGCTTGGGCACGATCAGCAGATGATAGCGCGCATACGGCGCAAGCGAATAGGTCAAATACGCGCTTCGCGCGGTTTTTACGACCCGATCAGGCCTGGCGCAAAACGGACACGGATGCGTGCGTTTCAGGTAATCAAGATAAAGCATATGTTTTCTTCAATTGATCGACATGGCGCTTGATCGAGCGAAATGTTTGTTCGGAAACCCGCATGAGCCGCACGGCAGGCCAGTTCACGTCGACATCGGAAATGTTCCATACGGTCCATTGCTGGCGTCGCGCATCGAGCCATTGTTTGCAAAACGCAAGCGTCTCGCGCTTGAAAAACACAACCAGATCGCCGTGCCGGATATTCTCCTTAGTTGTCTGGCGCGCTGCTTTGCGCGTGAACGCCGAAAGCCCGCGCTCTTCAAGGATTTTCTCGGCAAACCAGCGCGTTGCCATGGGTTGCTCACCCCCTTGAATGCCGCTTGATACCGCATGCACCCCTCGTATTGCAAGCGAATTGAAATACGCCTCGGCAAGCCTGCTTCGGTACGTATTTCCTAAACAAACGAAATGAATTTCCATATACTTCCCACTCATTTTCTGTCATTATGTTTTTCTGGTAATTCTCGGAACCCCGACGGGCTCGGACTTCACCTTGTGAAGCCGTCGGGGCGAGAGTATAGATAGCCATTTCTCGCAGGAAGAAATGGACTATCGGTACCAGAAAAACATAATGACAGAACTATTCCTATATCCAGCTTTGCATCCATGTGCGCAAATGATACGCATGATCCGTGAGCAACGAGCCGTACGAGAGCGGTGCGAAGAACAAAAATCCCGCAATGACCGCGATGCCCAGCAGAGCGTATACCGCGATGCGCAGCCGAGGCTTCACATGTTCGGTTGCCTCGGCAAGCCATACGGATACGAGCACGAACGAAAACGCGAGCGCGGCGAAATAATGGTACAAAAACAATACGCGCGTGATGTCGAAAAACGGCAGAAAATTGGAAAGATACCCGACGAACAAAACGGCATAGGTGAATTTTTGTTTCTCGTTCATCTTGTCGATGAACAGGCCGCACACAAGCCCCACGACTCCCAACATCCACGCGATGGGATTGCCGATGAGGTATATGCGCGCAGCCGCGCCCGGCAACGCGGTGCCGATCCAATAATAAATCGGACGAACCATGAAGGGCCAGGTCCAGGCAGGACTGCCGTACGGATGCGTTGCCTTGAGCGTAGTATTGTAAAACCACATCTTGTCATTGAGCTCGATGAATTTTCCCAACGTCGGCAGTTTCCAGA
>JAKALE010000099.1 GCA_021813305.1 bacterium | reverse complement strand
TCGAATTCGCGCTGCCGGAGCAAAAACTGTCCGGACGAAACGATCTCGTTGCGGAACGCGCGGCCGACCTGGGCGATGCCGAACGGCAAGCGCGGGTGCATGGATTCAACAACCTGCTTGTAATCGACATAAATGTTCTGGCATGATTCCCCCTTGAGATACACCTCGGTTTTCTCGCCCTCAATCTTTCCCAAGTACGCCTGGACCAATTGATTGAACCGTTTTGCCGGAGCCAAGGCGTTGCCGTCCGGGCTTTTCAGCTCGCCCGATTCGATGAGTTTGTTTATGGCTTCGATGTCGCTGCTTTTCACGGTTCTGCCCAACAAATCTTCAACAAGCTTGTCGGCTGCGTAGCGCTTATGCGTTACTTTGTCTTCAACCAAGGCGTCGGCGAACCCAGACACATGGCCGGAAGCCTCCCAAACTTTGGGATGCATGATGATCCTGCCGTCGATTCCATACACGTCGTCCCGGTCGGTCACCATTCTCTGCCACCACAAATTGAACAGGTTTTTGCGCAACTCGGCGCCCAGTGGACCATAATCATACAGGGCATTCATGCCGCCGTAGATCTCCGAGTTGGGAAACACGAATCCCCTGCGCTTGGACAAGCTCACGATTTTATCCATTCTGCTTTGTTCCTTGTTTGTCATACGATTACGGCGCTATTTTCCCTGTGTCTTCATTCACGCTCGGATCATCCGGCAAATTGGAGAACCGCGCTTCCTGCGCTTGCGTGAGCACATCTCCGGTAAACGAATCCGTGCCGGTAAACGTCACTTTGTCCAAAATCAGCGCTGCGCGGCCGACCTGGGCGACCGACGGGATGAAATTGATCTGGAACGCGATCTGCTTTTGTGTGTACGCCGCCATCTGACTGATATCCCAGTCGATTTCGTTCGTGCGCGGATTATACACGAATCCCGCGGTATCCCCTTTCACCTTGCCCTCGAAGGTCACATTGCCCGGCAAGACCGTGGACACCTGCAAGTCATGAAAATCATTGCCCTGGGTCGCGACATTCACATACACCGTGTATTGATTCAGTTGATTGGCATGCGGCGGAATCGTGCCGATATTCGTGAACGTCCCCTTCGGATCCTTGAAATACACCGGGGCTTGAAGCGCAAGCGTGCCGTTCACCTTGGTTTGGATCTGCGCCGTGCTGGCGATTTGCGTGCCCACGCCTTCGGGTTTGTTGGACGCTGACACCGTCGTTTTCACGGTAATGACGTTATTGGTGAGATTTTGCCAGAATGCGCTTTTGAGCACCACGGAAAACGACACGACTTCGGTCTTACCCGGATCGAGCGCAAGAAGGTTGGAATCTGATCCGCCGTTCCACGTCACGGTCTTGGTACGCGACGAGTACGACCCGCTGCGAACCTGGATGCTTTGCGGCACGAACCACGGATCCGATACGTCCGCATTGACCACGACGTCTTTAAGCGCGTACGAATAGTTGTTCGTCACGGTCACTTCGTAGCTCAACCCCTCGCCGATCGTCGCATGATAATTCGGTTTTCCCTGCACGCTCATCTGAATCTGCAAAGGGCTCGCGATGACCAGCAAGTTCGCGCTCGTCTGTCCGATTTCGAACGCCTGTCCCCTGATCTGAATAGTCACATGAGCAACCACTTTTTTGCCCTGGCCTTGGGTATCGTCAACAATGCTCTTGGCGCTGATGACTGCGTTCTGATTTTGCACGAAATTCGCCACGGAAAAAGTCGGCGATGAACTGGTGGCGTTGGCAAGCACCGGATCGGTTTGCAGCACGCGCATGCCTTGAGGAATATCGAACGATATTTGCGCGTTCGCAATCGCCTGGGCGCTCGTGTTCGCGTATTGGAGCGAAAACAGGAAATTCTGTCCGGGCAGCACTTGGTCCGGCGTCTGCAGATTCAGGGAAACCGGATCGGAACCGATAACCGTGGTCACCTGGCTGTCCTTTTCGTACACCGTGTCCGCGGAACCGAATTTGTAGCGCACCGCGACATCAAGTGAACGCTGGTCTCCTGCCTTCCCCCAGAAAACCGCGGAAAACGTTTCTTGATCATTTCCTTGGGCGTTGATGGATGGAAGCGTGCGCTGCACGGTCGCGAATTGCGGCGCGTCAGGGAAAATGGTTCCGGCGTCGGCCTTTACCGTAATAGTCACATCGCGCAAAGCCGCAGACACGTCTTGGTTGGCAAGGGAAATCGTGAATTGCGTTTGCTGTCCGGGGCTTGATTGTCCGGGAGCCTGCACGCTGATCGCCAAAGGATCGGGTTTTTGCTGAAGCACCGTGGCAAGATACGCGCCCAATGCAGTCAAGGCAATGACGCCGACCAAGCCGAATACGACAAACCTGACCGTTCGCTTGATTTTTTCCGTATCAAGGGGTGGGCGCGGCACAGACGATTCCTCCGCTTCAACCGGCTTGAGATGTTCCCATTGCGTGCGCGGCGTGATCGTAGGCAAGAATGAAGAGGATGTTGGGGCGGACTGGTTCTGCGGCGGCGGCGGCGGGACCGCCGGCGCAGATGCCCAACGCCGCTACGAGGACGAGGCTGTGAAAG
>JAKALE010000098.1 GCA_021813305.1 bacterium | reverse complement strand
CCCTTCAAATCTCGCGAAATCGTGCACTTGCAAAAAAACGCGGTTTGCTACAATACCAAGCATTTGCGCGACACAGTCGAGTTCGCGCATGCATTAATAAAAACAGTACCGCAATGAAAACGCCCTATCTTGTCATCGGCATCGCGGCGCTGGCGATCATGATCGGCGGGGGATACTATCTCACCCGTCCGCACATGAATGCGCCGGTTTCATCCCAAATGCCGCAGGCAAACATGCCGACGCCGTCGTCTGCGCCAACGCAAGGCCAGGCAGGCGTAACGCCGATTAACACGAATATCGGTTCGGTGTCGGGAATCAACCTGAGTTCCCTGGGAACCGAAGCGAACCAATCAGCATCCTTGTCCTCGCAGGACGGGTCGCAGGATGCCAAAACAATGTCCGGCGACGGTCAAGCAATCACGTCTTCGACCGACTCCGCGCAAAATCCATTACCATGAAACGAACACACATTATTCCCGCAGTCTTGCTATTTTCGTTGGCCGCGGCGTCGATGATCGGATCCGGCGCATCCGCGCTGGGCAATGCATCAAGCACGAAAACCGGAACGGAAAACTATTGCGCCCGGTTCAGCGCTTTGTCGCAGAAATACGAACAGAATGTAACAAAGCAAATCACCGATCTCCGTGACCGCGTCCAGACGCAAACGCAAAAAGTCCAAACGAATCGCGCCGATTTTGACGCAAAACTCGCGCAACATCGCCAGCAATGGACGCAAAACCGGCAAAGTTTATACGCCCGTCTGAACGGCCGCGCCAAAACCGATGTCGAGAAACAGGCTGTCGCAACATTCCGCAGTGCAATCGAAACTGCAGTTACGATACGCGAACAATCGGTTGATGCGGCGCGCAGCGCGTACCGCCAGGCAGCCGACCAGCTCATCAGCCAGCATCGCACCATGGTCGAACAAGTCTTGGACGAATTCCAGAGCTCGATCCGTGCGGCAATAACGCAGGCGCAAAAAGATTGCTCGTCGGGCACTGCGCCGGTGCAAGTACGAGCCGCATTCCGACAAGCATTGGAAGCTGCACGGCAAGCCAGAAAATCCGGGGTCGGAGAGATCGACAAAACCGGTCCGCAAATGGAGCAGCTTGCGCAGGTCCGCAATGCGGCGATCCAACAAGCCATAAATGCCTATCGGAATTCCTTGCACGCAGCCGTCAGCGCGCTGCGCCAGGCATTCGGCGAATCAAAATCAGTTCCGACAACCACTCCGGTTCCCGCGGCTACTACGACTCCGAACGCGACCTAAACGCGCAGTTGGAGCATGCGAAAACCGCCTTATCGGCGGTTTTCGTTTTTCGGAAAAACTTATCCTTGCGCAATATGCTCCATGGCATATTCAAAATCTCCGTTCACTTTTTTGCCCGGGTTGAATACGTCGTCCGGATCGAAGATTTTTTTCGTTTCCTGGAACAAACCATAAATCTTTTTGCCGTACATGAATTCAACGTACGGGGTCCTGATGATTCCGTCATTGTGCTCGCCCGAGATCGTGCCGTGATACTCCTTTACCAGTGCATATACGCGTTCACCAAGCTCTTTGATGATGTCCCTGGATTCGGGTTTGTGCAAATCCATCAAGGGTATGATGTGGAAATTTCCGTCCCCGACATGCCCGGCAATGGTGTAGATGATGCCCTTGTACTCGGACATGATCTTGTTCAGGCGGGGCAGAAATTCCGGCAACTTTTCGGGCCTGACCGCAAAATCGTCGATAAATGGAGCCGTGCGCATTTTGCTCACGTGCTGGCGCAACAAATTGAAGCTTTCGCGCCTGATCACCCAGTACTTTTCCCGATCGGCCTTTGAATGCGTTACGCGGGACGGTATTCCCGTCGCTTCTATTTCCTTCTGCGCGGCCAGCGCCTGCCTGCGGGCCTCGTGCATGCTTGGATCGGCGAACTCGGCCATAAGCACCAGCTTCGGCATGCCGTGCCTGAGGACAATGAGCCCTTCGGGGATGAACCGGATGCCCAACGACATCAAATTGCCCTTGAGCCGCGCCGCAATCTGCGGAAACAGGCGCAGTGCCATCATGAACGTATGATCGTCATACGATTCAAAACTCTCTGGCTTGTGCGCGAGTATCGAATTCACAATCTGCGGAAGCGGATCCAAGTTCTTCAAGAATATGACAAGGAGCGTGGAGTGACGCTTCGACCGAATAAGGCGATACTTAATTTTTGTAATGACCCCGAGCGTCCCCTGGGAACCGGTAAATAATTTTGCGAGATTAAATATTCCCTTTTCCCTATCCCACACATCCCAAATCTGATAGCCCGCAGAATTTTTTGATACGGTCGGGCGCCCCGCCTTAATTTCGTCATAATGCGTATCAAGAAGCGCATAAGTATCCCGATACACCTGACCCTCCAGCGTCATAAGCTTCATTTTTTCATCAAGCGCGTCTTTTGTGAGCGGTTCGAGGGTGTATTCGTTTCCATCGCGCAATACGACATTTAGCGATTCTACATAACGAATCGTCTGCCCGTAGACCAGCGTCTTCTCACCCGCCGAATTGTTAGACGCCATTCCTCCCACCGTGCACAACTCCC
>JAKALE010000005.1 GCA_021813305.1 bacterium | reverse complement strand
CGCGGAATACGCCGATGCCGTGGTCGATATGGGTCACATAGTCGCCGGGAACCAGGGTGTCCAGTTCATGGGGAATGGTTTTTGCCTGTAATGATGCGGGGTAGGGTATTTGTCTGATGTCCTCGACCGTATTGCCCGCAAGCACGATTTGATAGAGCGCGTCTTGGCGCATGCCGATGCGGATGGTGCCGCCGGTAAGACTGAGTTCTCCTGGAGAGTAGACATCGTCCGCTTTGGTGTATCCCAGGTCGATGCAGGATTGGATGAACGCAGAAATCAGTAGGTGCTGTCCTACATTCACTTCCATGGTATGTGTTTGCATCCAGGTGTTGTGCGAGCGCGCTTCGTGTAACGAAGACGCTTCCTGGTCGAACCACGAAGATTCCTTTTCAAGGAAAAAAGGATGGAATGCGTGCACGAGCAGCACCTGGTCGCGCAGCATGGCGATTATTGGCTTTTGAGCCAGGCTGCGATGAGCGCTTGGACTTGCGGCGCGATTGTTTTTTCGATTGCGGCAAGCTCAGTTTTGGAGAACGGCTTAAGTACCAAATCGTCGGCTTTTGCACTGCTGCCCTGCGGCCTGACGCCGATGCGTACGCGCGCGAACGTGCCCGAACCGATGGATTCGATGATGGATTCGATGCCGTGGTGGCCAGCGGATCGGGATTCTTCGGTGAATTTGAGTTTGCCGAATTCGAGATCCGAGTCGTCCTGGAGAACCAGTATCCGTTTGGCGCATACGCGATAATGGCGCAGGAGCGCTGCCGCGGCCTTGCCTGATTCGTTCATGAATACAAGGGTGCGTGCGTAAATCACGCGGTTTTCGTCCTGCGGAGAAAGGCAGAGTTCGGAAAACAGGCGTTGGCGCTTTTCCCATGAACAGGGCCGGTGCGGCATGGCGTCAAGAATCGCTTCAAGCGCGATCCTTCCCGCGTTATGGCGCGTAAGGCGGTATTTCGTGCCCGGATTGCCCAGGGCGAGGATGATTTTGCTTTCCATAATGACGAATTGATTTTGACTGGTGGAATTGGTAGACTGATTGGTACTATGCTTTCGAAACTGCGCGTTTTTATCGGAGAACTTCTGGAGACGGTCTTGATTTCTCTTTTGATTATTGTACCAGTACGCTATTTCATTATCCAGCCGTTTTTCGTGAAGGGCCAGTCCATGGAGCCTAATTTTCATGACAACGATTACCTGATTGTGGATGAATTGTCGTATCGTTTGCGCGCCCCTGAGCGGGGAGAGGTTGTTGTGCTCAAGTCCGAGGTGTTGCAGAATCAGTTTTTGATCAAGCGCATTGTTGGTCTTCCGGGCGAGACTGTGGAAATCCAGAATGGCCGCGTGACAATTTTCAACGATCAGAACCCCAAAGGGATGGTGCTCGACGAACCGTATCTTGCGTCGGGGGAAATTACCGACGGCAATGAGAAAGTAACCTTAGCGGCGGACCAATATTTTGTCATGGGGGACAACCGCAGATTTTCCTATGACTCGCGCCGGTGGGGCACGCTTTCCAAATCGGATATCGTAGGCAGGGCGTTGGTCAGATTGTGGCCGTTTTCCAGTGCCCAGGTATTTGCAGCTCCGGCGTATCCGTCGTCGTCCGGACAATCAGGAACATAGCAGTATTGCATCGTCATATGGCTGAAACAAAAAAACAACCGCGCGTGAAAAAAGAAAAACCGCAGAAAGTATTTCAGGCTCCCCGCGGCATGCATGATATTTTCGGACCGGATACAGCTCTTTTTGAAGAGTTGCGTATGGCGGCGACGGCGTGCGCCGGATCGTACGGATATCAGTATATTGAATTGCCGGTCATCGAAGATCGCGACTTGTTCGTGCGCAGTGTCGGCACGGGTACGGATATCGTCGACAAGGAAATGTATACGCTCAAAACCCAGGGCGGCGACATGCTTGCTTTGCGTCCGGAATTCACTGCCGGAATTGTCCGTGCGTATATGCAAAACGGCATGCAGAATCTTCCGCAGCCGGTGAAACTTTGGGCATGGGGCCCTGCGTTCAGGCACGACAATCCTCAGGCAGGCAGATACCGCCAGTTTTGGCAGGCGGATTTTGAGTTTTTCGGAGCTGATCATCCGATCGCCGATGCCGAAGCGATCCAGCTTGCGGTGAAACTTGCGGAATCCTATGGCATCACCGATGTATGCGTGTACGTGAACAGCATCGGCTGTACCGAATGCCGCGGCAATTATCGCAAGGCGCTCAAGACGTATTACCGTTCCAAGTCGCGCAAATTATGCCCTGATTGCAAGCGCAGGCTTTCGACCAATGCCTTGCGGCTTTTGGATTGCAAGAACGAGCAGTGCGTGCTTATCAAGAAAGAAGCTCCCGAAACCACGGAGTATTTGTGCAAGAATTGCTCCGATCATTTCAAAAAAGTCCTGACATTTCTGGACGAGGCGAAGATCGGATATTTCCTTGATCCGTACTTGGTGCGGGGACTCGATTACTACAACCGCACAGTATTCGAACTCAAGAGCGCGCGCCAGTCCGGACGGAATGAGTCGACGGTCGAAGGGGATCAGGCGCCGCAAGCAGAGCAGAAGGAACCGCTGTCGTTCGGCGGCGGCGGCAGATATGACTATTTGATGAAAATGCTCGGCGGTCCGGACACGCCGGCAGTCGGTTTTGCGCTGGGCGTTGACCGTATGGTGGAACTGGCGAGAGACGAAAAACTCAAAAACGCAAAACCGGAACCCAATGTCTATCTGGTGCAGATCGGCGACGCGGCGCGCATGGAAGCGTTGCGCCTTATCGAGGAGTTGCGCGCCGCGGGCATCAAGCTGTTCTTTGATTTGTCGCGCGACAGCCTGAAGGCGCAGCTGCGTTCCGCTGATCGCGAACAGTCCGTCTACGCGCTTATCATCGGACAGAAAGAAGTTTTGGATCAAGAAGTGATTGTGCGGGACATGCAGACCGGCATTCAGGAAAGCATTCCGTACGCAAAATTGGTTGAAGCGATGAAAGCGCGCATGAAACAAAAAACGAAGGCAAAATAAATTTTTCGTATGACTGACGAATGTCTGTTTTGCGCGATTGCCAAGGGTTCGGAACCCTGCGTTAAAGTCTGGGAAGACGCGGAGTTTATCGCGATCGAAAATAAGTTTCCCAAGGCGCCGATCCACGTGCTGGTTATGCCCAAGCTCCATGTGGAAAAAAACGATGCGATCCATGGATCGATTCCCGGCTATTGGGACCGATTTATGGACGCAATAGCGCAGGTGGTCAAGCAGTACGGCCTGGACCGCACGGGCTACAAGCTTGTGAACAACGGCGCCGGATACAACCATTTTTCACACGAGCATATGCACGTGCTGGGAGGCTCCAAAGAGGAGCCGGCAGGCGAGACATAGGGGTAACATCGGAGATTTACGATTGAAGATTTATAAAATGCCGTATTGCGCAATTTCCTCTTATACGCTATACTGCACCTAAGCAATTACAAATTACCAATTACTGAATTACGTTTCGTATGGCTACCGTTATCCGCAGAAAAGAAGGCGAACCACTCTCAAGCTTTTTGTACCGCGCAACAAAGCGTATTCAGCGTTCAGGCGTTTTACTTGAAGCGCGCAAACGCAGGTTTTTCAGGGCGGAAGAAACAAAGACGAGAAAATACCGCTCCGCCATGCATCGGTTGAGCATGGAGCGGGAGATGCACAAGTTTTTGAAGCAGGGGTTTCCGCTCGACGAAGCAGTTGACCGCGCGCGGAAGATGAACAAAGGCATCACGCGCAAATAATCATTTCGTGCGCATGCGTCTTACCGAACGCATCACTCAGGACGTGACTGAATCCTTGAAACAAAAGGATTCGTTTCGCGTTGGCGTGTTGCGCATGGTTGTTGCTGCTTTGCAAAACGCCCAAATAGAAAAAGACACGAAAGCCGCGAAGACCGGTGTTCCCAAAGATTTGCTAACCGACGACGAAGCGCTCGCAATCCTTTCTCGAGAATGCAAAAAACGGATCGAATCGGCGGCGGAACTCGAAAAAGGAAATAGGAACGACTTGGCGCGGTCCGAGCGAGACGAGGCGGTGATCATTCAGGCGTACCTTCCGGCACAAATGAGCGAATCCGATCTGCGCGTTGCAGTCGGAAAAACCTTGGAGAACCTTTCTTCCGAAGAAAAGGCGCAATGGGGAAAAGTCATGCAGGCGCTGGCAAAAGAACTCAAGGGTAAGGCCGACATGCAGCAGGCAGGGGCGATCGCGCGCGCGATTTTGGGAATTTCATGATTTCTTTGGTTTCGTTTGGCGTTCGCGTGCCGTTCCGATCCGCGATCGCGCGCGATCTGCGCCGCGTTGGCCGCATACTGGGTATCTCGCAGGGAGAAATTTGCGAGATTTATTTTTGTGACGCAAAGCGTATGAGGGAAGTCAACCGGACATTTCGCAACAAGGATTATCCGACCACCGTGGTGAGCATTGAGGTTCCTGGGGGATTTCTTGTTGGTTCGGCGCGTGCAATCGGTGAGGTGTATGTATGTCCCGAGGAAATCCTGCGCAAGGGGGTGGCGCCTGTTGTGCATACTGGATCAGTTGGTTTCTACCAGAAACTCATGTACTATATAGTGCATGGAGTCATGCATGTGCGCGGGTACGACCACGACCGCGATTGGTTTTCGCGCAAACGCATGGAACAAACAGAGCTTTCGCTCTGGTATCGCATATGTCATCGCGTATGAACAGCAAAACGGTTTTCGCACTTGATATCGGCAGTTCGTCCCTCAAGGGGTTGGTTGCCGCGATCCATCCCAAACAAACGTCAGTCGATATTCTCGCTCAGGCGCGCGTGAAAGCATCCGGCATCAGGCGCGGCATCATTTTCGACGTTGAAGATGCTGCGCGTTCACTGAGCGAGCTTTTGAACGAGTTGGAAGGCATGTATAAGCATGAGATTTCGGACGTGCATGTGATGATCGGCGGTCCGTGTCTCGAAACCCGTTTCGCGAAAGGAAATATTCTTGTGTCGCGTCCTGACGAGCAGATCGGCCAGGAGGATATCAATCGGATGTATGATACGATCCAAACGTTGCCCGCGCCGCAAAACCGAACGGTTCTGCATGTGATTCCACAAAGTTTTATCATTGACGAAGTGGACCGGGTAAAAACTCCGTTGGGCATGCAAGGAAACCGGCTTAGTCTTGAAGCGACTGTTATCGACGTATTTAATCAGGCATTCATCAGTTTGCAGAAAGTATTCAATGTTGTTGGGTTGCGTCCAGTATCGACCGTCGCGCATCCGCTTGCGTCAGCGAAAGCGTTATTGCCCAAGCGCGACCGCGAACAGGGCGTGTGTGCCATCGATTTCGGCGCGGAAACCACGTCGCTTTCTGTATTTGAAGACGACGAACTGCGCCATCTCGCCGTGATTCCTCTGGGGTCGCAAAATATCACCAACGATATCGCCAATGCGTTGCGCATTCACTTCGACAGCGCGGAGCGCATCAAAATCGGATTCGGATCGGCATTGGCAAGCAAGGTCAATAAGAAGGATATGGTTGACTTGTCGCAGTTCATCGAGGGGGAAGAGGCGACCGTATCGCGAAAATATATCGCGGACATCGTGGAAGCGCGCTTGTCCGAGATACTTGATTTCGTGAATGATGAGCTGAAAAAACTAGGCAAGGCGGGCAAACTTCCTGCCGGTGCCGTGCTCTATGGCGGCGGATCCGACCTTCCTTTCATCAAGGACATGGTTAAGCGCGATTTGAAGCTGTCTGTACGCAAGGCTGATTTGTCCCATTACAACAGGCTGTTTCACGAGGAAATGCCTACGGATATGTTCGGAGCATACAGCATGCTTGTCTGGCTGTTCGATTCGGTCGCCGGAGTGGAGCACCAGGCGTATCAGAAAGGGATTTCTGGGTTGTTGCGCAGGGTTATGGACACGTTCCTCCCGTAATTTAAGGGAATTCGTATGCAAAAGAAAAATACCATTTCGTCAAGGAAAAAGGCAAAAAAAACAGTCCGCAAGGTTATTGAAGCGGTCCGTTCGGACAAGGACCTGGGCACTGAGCGTTTCGTGAAGAAAGAGGAGTCGTTTTTGCCGAAAATAAAATTGGTCGGTATCGGCGGTGCTGGCGGAAATGCGTTGACGCGTATGCAGGGACTTTTGCGCGGAGTTGAGACGATTGCTCTCAATACGGACGTGCAGGATTTCAAGATGTGCGAAGCGTCGCGCAAGATTCAGATCGGCAAGGCAGCCGCTTCGGGCAGGGGTGCGGGCATGAATCCTGAAATCGGGAGGCAAAGCGCGGAAGAGAGTTCGGAAGAAATCGAAAAAGTGCTGGAAGGGGCAGAGTTGGTATTCGTTACTTGTGGTCTTGGCGGCGGCACGGGATCGGGCGCTGCTCCGGTAGTCGCCCGCATTGCGCGGAGCAAAGGAATCTTGTGTGTCGCAATCGTGACAATGCCGTTTTCGTTCGAGGGTTCGGAACGCCATCATATCGCCACGCAGGCATGGTCGCAGTTGCATGAATCAGTTGATGCGCTCATCACGGTTTCCAATGATCGCGTGTTCAATGTGATTGCTGCGGATACATCGCTTAAGAAGGCATTCTGGCATATCGATGAAATTCTGCGCGAGGGCGTGCGGGCGATCTATGACGTGATCATGAAGCCCGGACTCATCAATGTCGACTTTGCGGACGTAAAAAGTATTTTGCAAAATTCCGGATCCGCGCTTTTGGGCATGGGCATGGCGCGCGGCAAGGACCGAGCGCAGGATGCCGCAAAGCGCGCGATCGCGTCGCCACTGCTGGATATGACGATCGAAAATGCGCATCGCGTGCTGTTTCATATCGCATCGCGCGAAGACCTCACGATGTTCGAAGTGCAACAGGCTGCACAGACTGTCACCAGCTCGATCAGCCAGGACGCACGCGTGATTTTCGGAGCGACTTTCGATCATTCTCTGGAAAAAGGCGACCTGAAGATTACGGTGATCGCGAGCGGGTTCGATGAGCCGCAAAAATCGTTTACCGGACGCGCATTGCCGCTCTATGAGCGCAAGGAAACGAATCAATTCAAACAGGAAGAAGAACCGATTGCGCAAAAGGATATTCTGGGGGAGAAAATCAAGCAGTTCGAAAATTTGGATGAACCGGCCTTTCTCCGTAGGAAGAAAATGCCGTAATACAGCGTTTACTATTTTCCTGCGCGCGTCCTTCGGGACGCGCGTTTGCGTACCAAAAAACTTTTTTTGTCAAAACCGTTTACCTCGGGGCGGTTTGTTGCTCCGGTAAAGTCAGGCATGCGTCGAATCGTCATGAATGCATGGGTTTTTATCCACTGGACATATATATCATGGTGCTACAATGCGGCCAGTAGAAAATAAATCATATCTTTCGCCATGTCCCACACCGTTTCCGCGACACAAACCGGCGCCCGAACCGCCGCAAAAGAAATTCGCGTCCCGGAAACGATCGTAAAACGCGACGGAAGAATCGTGCCGTTCGAAGCGGAGCGCATCGAATCCGCGCTTCAGCGCTGTTTTCAGGATTTTTCCCGCATGCCCAGTGTTCCTGTTGCTGATCTTACTTCCCAGGTGCTCAATATCGTGTCAGCAAAGTATATGCAGCCTACCGTGGAACAAGTGCAGGATATTGTCGAGATGGTTTTGCAGGCTGCAGGGGAATACGAAGCGGCCAAGCATTACATTTTGTACCGTGCCGAGCATGCGAAGATGCGCGCCGAACGTCCTATCCCGGAAAACGTAAAGCAGGCGTTTTTGGAATCGGACAAATATTTTCCGAGCGCACTTCAGAAATTCCAATTTTACGATAAATATTCGCGGTTCAATTATGAATTGGGCAGGCGCGAAACATGGAAGGAAACGGCGAAGCGTTCAGTTGATTTTCTCAAGGAGTTGTCAGAAGAAAAGCTTCCTGCGGAGCTGTATCAAAAAATATATCAAGCGGTGCTCGACATGAAAGTTATGCCGTCCATGCGGCTTTTGGCAATGGCAGGACCGGCTGCGCGCAAAAACAATATCGCGATTTACAATTGTTCGTACATGCCGGTCGATTCGATTGACGCGTACGTGGAGGCCATGATTATTTCCATGGCCGGATGCGGCGTGGGATATTCAGTCGAGCGCAAATACGTGGAAAATCTTCCGCGTATCAGGCGCCAGTCGGGAGAAAAACCTGTGATGCATGTTATTGCCGATTCAACCGAAGGATGGGCTGATGCTTTGCGCAAAGGATTGGAATCGTGGTTTGCGGGCAAGGACATGACATTTGATTTTTCGCTTGTGCGTTCCGCGGGCACGCCGCTTCGCACCAAGGGCGGTAGGGCATCGGGTCCGGAACCATTGCGAAAGATTCTTGATTTCGCGCGTACCAAGATTTTGTCCCGCCAAGGAAGCTTTTTGCGTCCTCTGGACGCGCACGATATTATGTGTGCAGTCGCTGATGGCGTGGTGTCCGGCGGAGTCAGGCGCACGGCCATGATTGCCCTGTTCGATTTTGACGATACGGAGATGCGCTCGTGCAAATCAGGGACTAATATCAAGGGAAATGAGCAGCGTTGGAACGCAAACAATTCCATGGTTTTGCCTGATCGGGAGCTGACCCAGGCTGAAGTCGCTCAGTGTTTTCTTGACATTGATGCGTCGGGCAGGGGGGAACCGGGATTTTTCTCCCGCCGGGCTGCGCAACTGACGGTTCCGGAGCGCAGGCAAAAAGCCGATTTTGGGACCAACCCGTGCGGTGAAATTATTTTGCGGCCGTACGAATTCTGCAATCTTTCCATCGCGGTTGCGCGTCAGGAAGATACAAAAGAAACTTTGAAGGAAAAAGTCGAATTGGCAGCCATTATTGGGACAATCCAGTCTATGGCGACTCATTTTCCTGGACTCCGACCTCAGTGGGAGGAGAATTGCAAAACGGAACGATTGCTGGGCGTTGATATTAACGGGCAAATGGATTGTCCGGCAGTGCGCGATGAGGCGGTTATGCGCGAATTGAAGCAGATTGCTGTCAACACGAATAAGGCGTATGCCAAAGCATTGGGTATCAATGAGTCTGTCGCGGTCACCTGCGTCAAGCCGTCGGGGAATTCTTCCCAATTGTTGAATTGTTCGTCTGGCGTGCATCCGCGCTGGTCCTCGTATTACATCCGGAATGTGCGCGTCGGAACCCATACGCCGATTTTCAAGGTGTTGCGTGATGCGGGCGTGCCCATGGATCCGGAGAATAACCAGAAACCAGAAACCGCAACCACGTGGGTTGCGCATTTCCCGGTAAAGTCTCCGGAAGGCGCCATTGTGCGCAGGGATGCGTCAGCCATTGAACAGTGCGAATATTGGCTCAAGTCGAAAACATCGTGGACTGAGCATAACCCGAGTGTCACCATAACGTATTTGCCGCATGAAATTCTTGATATCGCCAAATGGGTTTGGGAACACCAGGACAAGTTTGGCGGCATGACGTTTTTGCCATCGTTTGACGCGCAATATGACCAAATGCCGTATGTGGAAATTTCTCGGGAGCAGTACGAAAGCCTTGTTGAAGCATTTCCTCCGATCGATTTTTCCAAAGTCTATCGGTACGAAGAGGAGGATTTGACCACTGCAGCGCAGGAACTTGCGTGCCTTGGCGGAGCTTGTGATTTTCAGTTGTAGGTTCGCGCGGAACGGGCAAAAATCCCTTTTTAAGGGATTTTTGCTTTTAAAAAGAAAATATGATACACTGCCTCATACTTAAATTCTAACTAGCGATTATCTGAGACGATATGAACGAGACACTTTCAGCGACTATACGGACTGTATTCGGAAAAAAGGCAGGCGCAAGCCGGAAAGACGGCGTGGTGCCGGCAGTGCTTTATGGGCCTGATCTCAAGAGTCCGGTTTCTTTGTTGGTCAATGCTTCGGAATTCCAAAAAACATTCTCTCGCGCCCGGTATAACACTCCGATTGTGCTTTCCGTGAAAACTGAAAAAGGGGGTCTGGAAAGCCACAAAGCGCTTATTCATGAAGTCGTTTTGGACCCGGTGCGCACAACGGTGCAGCATGTTGATTTTTACCAGTTCAGCGCGACTAAGAAGGTGCACGTTGAAGTGCCTGTCGTGTTGGTCGGTGTTGCGCCCGTGCAGAAGCAGGGGGCTTTGATCATGAAGAATCTTGAGTCGGTTGAAGTCGAGTGTTCGCCTCTGCACATCCCTGAACATATCGGCGTCGACGTTTCGGGGTTGGCCAAGTTCGACCAGACTATTTATGCAAAAGACTTGGTATTGCCCGAAGGCGTAACCGCACATTTGGATCCGGAATTGCCGGTTGTCTCCGCCGTACCGCCCATTTCGGAAGCTGAACTTGCTGCCATGGAAACGAAGTCCAAGGAGCCGGTTAAAGAACCCGAGCTGGCAGGCAAGAAAGAGAAGTCCGAAGAAGAGGAATCAGAACCCGCAAAAGCAGGAAAAGCCGCCTAACCTAACATATTCCTCATGGAAAAAATTGAGGATATTACACGGAGGGTACGCGCATCAACTTCTTTTATTCCTGAACAACGGAAGGTTTCCATCAAAGGAATTGCCCGGATTACGCGGACATGGGGTCCGCGTTTTTGGGCTTTATGCCGGGCCGGAATCGCATGCATGATCATGGCGGTATTCGTCGCCGGATCCATTGGATATGTGAATGCCCCCATGCAGTTTGGCACCGCGGTGCTGTTCGCGGATACTCTGCAGGACCGGGCTGCTTTGGAATCCCAGCTTCAACAGGTGGAAACGCAGATCGATTCCTATCAGCAGAATATCGCCGGCATCCAGGGCCAAAAGAAAACACTCGCGAACGAAATCAAGCTTTTGGATGCGCAAACCGCACGCATCAATCTTCAAATCAAGGCGCTTGATCTTCAGATTCAGCGCCTGAACACGCAGATTAACG
Source organism: bacterium (assembly GCA_021813305.1). The sequence goes on along the minus strand of JAKALE010000005.1, from coordinate 346 downwards.
ATGTGGGCATCGGTATCCAAGATTCGGAAACAAAAATCCAAGGATCCCGCGCGATTCTTGCCCAGTCGCTCAACTCGCTCTATCGCATGAATCAGGCGTCGCTTTTGGAAATCCTTTTGTCCCAGGACACCATGTCTGGGTTTTTCGACGAAGTGAATGCGCAAACCTCGATTGAAGACCAAGCTCGCCAAGGTTTGGATACGATTAAGGTTATGAAAACTAATCTGCAAAATCAGGAAACTGATCTTATTGCGTCGCGCGAAGACCAGCAGGCTCTTCGTGCGGTTCAGCAGGAGCAGCGCCAGGAACTTGCACAGAAACGATCCCAGAAGAATGTTTTGCTTGC
>JAKALE010000097.1 GCA_021813305.1 bacterium | reverse complement strand
CCTTGAATTTCAATCAAGCGTGTCAACCGATCAGTGGAACTCGCTGAAGGAGAAGAACCCGAACTGGTTACTCGGAGATCCCCGAACAGGGATTGCGGAGTGGTTACTGTAAGCGAACAGCACCAGGTACCGTTTGCCATTTGAACGTCAGGTTCGGCGCTATTTTTGAAATACCTGAACAGCGAAAGTTCGATTCCTGAGTCGGCGGCGTAAAACGCCTTAACTGAATCCATGATCAAGCGCGCCTGACGCATATTCGAAACAAATGAAACAGTCAAAAAGAGCGCTATAGAGAGAATCGCAGATAAAAGCATGACCGACAAAAGCATCAGCTGACCGCGTACCCAGCCGCCTTTTACGCCTTTTATGACTGATAACGGGAAATGTGCCATGGTTTTTATTGGGTGATGATTCTCCGCTGCGTAATGGTTGTCTGAAGCGTAAATGACAAGTCACCTGCATTGGCAACGTCACCCTTGGGGACAATAGAAATCAGAAATGTCACATGCGGCTGTTTGGTCACGCCGGGAGTTGATATGATCGGCGTAAACCGCGCGACGTTCAATCGGTTATCCGTAATGGAATACGCCTGAGCAGTGGCACCTCCGGTCCTGCGCATCAATTGGCCATCCTGCAAAAAATACGATACTGCGGTCCCCGCCTTGTCGATGAAATCGAACTCTGTAGGACTGGGCGCGGAAAAATTCGTTCCTTCCTTGACCTCGCGTGAAATCAACTCCATGGTATAGCGAAGCGTATTCTGTGCGTTCAAGAATCCGGCCGCGACGCGGTAGCTGCGCGAAATATTGATGAAGATGACGCTCGTCACGGACATGACCACCGTGAAGATGGTAAATGCCACGAGCATTTCAGGAATAGTGAATCCTTTTACATGTGGAAAACGGGAGGATGACATGGACATGGATTATTATTGGGTCGGCACGGAAAACCAATCATAGAGGTTATCCTCGACGGTCACGCTGCGTGCCGATCCCCGCTCGTTCCAGCGCACGGTCGAATCCACGCGCAGAAAATTCGCGGAAACCTTGGTAATCGCGATCGAACGCACAAAGGGCGTGTCCGTACCCTGGAGATACTGATACCCAGTCTGACTGTCGAACTTAAGCGGCATAGTCGCGCTCGTGTCGAATACGCCGGTATAATCCATCCGGTAGGATCCGTCAGCGAGGTCCGCGTCGAATGCGCGCTGATTCAACCAATTCTCGTTGCGGAACACAGTGACCAACTCGATGCCCTCCTGAGCAAGATAACTTCCGACCATAAAATCACGCGCCTCGCGCAGGTGACCGACACTGAAGTTCACCAGATACAAAATATTGATGAACGCGATGACAATAATCGATAACGCAATAAGGGCTTCAACCATCGTGAAACCCGCGCGGAACGTTTTGTCCCCCAATGCCCGCTTCCGTGTATTCATGAAAAGCAAAATAGTCTGCATGTTACTGGACGTTGATGCCGCCATATTTGTTGATCGTGACCGTTTCGGATAATCCTCCGGCGGATACGGTTACTTGGGCTTGTTCGGCGTTCGGAAGAAAATATACGCGCGGCGCTGGGCGGACGAATACGATCGGATTGGACGTCACGCTTTGGATATGAATGGGAGACGTGAGATTGCGCTTGAATTCGGACAACGCGGTCGCATTCGCGAACGTATACGAATTGATGTCGGCGCAATTGGCAGACGAGGCGTATTGAATCACGTATGAGCTGGTTGCAAATGACAGCGCGTATCCGCAGGGAATCGTACCCTGATATTCGCGGGAAAAATACGACGTTTCCTGCACTCTTCTGATGTCGTACACGAGCACATCGACGGAGCGCGACAGCCTCCCCTGCAGATCTCCGGTCCGCGAAAACGTCACAAGCATCGCGGAAAGAAGGGCAAACACCCCGAGCACAACGAGCATTTCCACGATGGTTTGTCCCTTGGATCCTTTCATGATTACGGCATCAAAAGTCCGGGGAATAATCCCAGATACCACGAGGTCAGTGTAACACCAAAGAGAATCGTTGTCAGTGCACCGAGCATCAGAAACGGTCCGAACGGCACAAGGCTCTTCATGGTTTTGCGACGCATGGCAAGAAGCGCGACGCTCGCGACAGTGCCCAGCACGAACGAAACGAACAACACCATAAGCGCATCAGGCCATCCAAACATGATCCCGAACGCCAATGCGATGAGCACGTCGCCGAACCCCATGCCCCTGCCGCGCGTAAGCAGATACGCGCCGCCAATCAAGCCCACACTCCAGGCGCAGCCCTCCAGAATACGGACCAGCGAAAACGAACTTCCGCCCACCAGATACGCAAGCGTTCCCGAAAACACAATGCCAGTCGAAGGAAAAGCAAGGACCGTGCGCGCAAGAAGCCAATACAGCACATCCATGCACACTGCCGATGCAATCAAAAGATACAATGTCGCTGTAGGGATTAAAAAATACAGTGCGTCGTAAAACGCGACAAGGATGGCAAGCGACGCAACAACCCACCAGCCGGCAATGAGCGCCATAACCCAGGAAGCAGGAAGCAAATCAGACCAGGCACTGTGCACGGGAAACCATGTCGCAAAACG